>NZ_BAAFGR010000223.1:0-10236 GCF_041154655.1 Nocardia sp. JMUB6875 | reverse complement strand
GCGCGACCGGCTCCAACCCGCACACCGATCCTTCGGACAAGCCACATCCCGGACCCGCCTACAAGGCTAACTCCCGCACCCACATCCAGGGCTTGACCTAAAGGGGAGCCAATAGCGGATGTTCCGCACGTCAAGCGTCCGGATACGCTGACCAATGGCCGGGACAGGATCATCGTCGGGACTGAGGAGGGTTGATTGTGAGATCGAGCCTCAGTGAAGCCATCGTCAACGAGCTGCGGTCACGAGCCCGACGGGGAGATACATCGGCCGAGATAGCTACCTGGTTGATACAGGAGCTTGGGAACACGAGGCTCTTCAGGGTTTACATTTACTGGCGCGAAGCCTTCGACACGCCAATACGGGTCCTCAAGGGCGCATCTGCCTGGGTAGGACTTGGGCAGGGTGGCACGTTGTCCGATGACGAACTGAACCAGATGCTCAGCCCCACTGGTTCCCCGTTTTGGTGACCTCATCGGCATGTGCGGACACCAGAACGGCCCGAGTCGCCTCGGGCCGTTGATCTTCCATTGGACTGCTCTGGCCGATCGAACCGCGCGCCACGCGGCAATAGCGGATGTTGCGCAAGCGCGTTTCGGAATGAGAGAGGTGCCAGTCATGATGTTGTGTATGCAGTTTTCTCGCGACTTCACACCCACCGGCTGGGTCGCCATCTTCACGGGTACCGACACCCAGATCGGTCGCACGCGCACCGTCGACGGTTGGGACCCTGCGGGAGTCGCGTTGATAGTCGACCCAGAGAGGGGAATGCGACGACCGGTTACGGACTACGCGGACTTCTCGCATCTAGAAAAGGCAAGGCAGGTGGTCACCGCACTCCCGGGTGGAGGATGGAGCGCCTGTCAGCGAGGGCATCGACAGGGCGACCCGGACTCGACCATTGAGCCGGTCGTGGCATGGCTGGTGACTTCGGGTGGCGACCTCGAGCCGGTCACTTTGGATGCCGAAGGGCAGATCGGCTTGTTCGACGACGCGGACCGATTCTTCCCACCGAACCTCTAGCAGCGACTCCAGTTGCGGACGTCTCGCTGGCCACAGATCGGTTCGGCCGGTTGATCTTCGAATGGCCAGTCCGAACCGACTTGTAAGCGGCAGTTGAGTGCGTTCGTAGCAGCCAAATCTTCAGTCGCCGTCAGTCCCGACCGACGAACCGTGCGACTCCTTTGCCCGCCGCGATGTGCACGTGAAGATGGCGATTGTGCTGTTCGTCGCCGAGCGTAGTCAGTACCTGACAACCGCCATGCTCGGCGATGACTCCGGTCGCGACTTCTTGCACGACCGTTAATAGATGCGCACCGAGTCCTGGTTCAAGCTCCAGAAGGGAACGGACGTGTTCTTTCGGCACCACGATGACGTGCTCGGTCCCGAACCCCGGCATCGGCGGGCGGAAGGCGAGGACGTGCTCGGTCTCGGCCAAGACCTCGACGTCGATCAGTCGAGGGATTACCTCAGCGCAGTACCAATCTGGTTCGATCACCACACGACTCTACGGAGCCCGTGAACCGCGTGGCGCTCGATGCAGCTGCGCTGCAAGAACTCTCAGGGGAACAGCCGCGCTCAACGCGGCATGAGAGCTCACTACGATTTTGTGAAGTCAGCTTGGGTTCGGCGCGTCGCCGCGGCCATCAACATGGGCGTGAAATCGCTGACTTAGGTTGCAAAGCATGACCCGATACCAGGCTTTCCGAACAGCGCATATCGCAGGCCACGCGTTCTGGTGGGTTTTCGTCGTTGCAGCCATGCTCGGTGGGGGAATCACCTGGTTCAGCAGTGGTCAGGATGACGATTTCGGCTGGACCGCCTATACACCTCTGACCGATGTGCCCCGGCGGTACACGGACTATCTGCCGTCGGACGGGTTCGATCAGATGGGTGTGATCTCGCTGATCGGGTTTTGCCTACTGGTCCTGGCAGCGGTCGCGGAAGCGGTGGTGGTGCGGAGATTCGCTGCCGGAGCCATCACCGTGACGGTGCCGTTCGCGGCGGCAGTGCTGATCTGGTGCGCGCTGCCACGTGGGCATTGGAACTTCTATCTCAAGCCGGTTACCGCTTTGCTGGTGATCCTTGTCGCGGTCGCGATCCGGGAAGTATGGGAGCGGAGGTTCGCTCCCACGATCGCGCGCACCTGATCGCCAACAACCGCTACAAGAATGCGATGTCATCGGCAAAGTAGTGCGTTCTTCGACGCCGGGGACGGTGGGCTTGAGATCAAAATCGGTCGGCCCAACGATCTTCAGGGCCGACCGTTTGACCGCTTCGAACCGCGCTTGCTCGCGGCAATAGCGGATGGTTCGCGGCGCCCCTAGCGCTCGCTGCTGTGTCCATCTGCTACAAGGAATTGGCCCACCGGAACTTCGCGATGTGAGACTCGGCCTCTAGGAGGAAGACATCGACAAGCGAGCGGAGCAGCTTCTTCACCTGCTCGAGGACAGACGTGCGCGGGTCGACGAGCGAGACGATGCAGCCATGGATCTCGAAGCCTTCGATGCCCCTGAGGTTCTGGCGGCCTTGTCGAGGATCGCGTGCACGGATGACAACGAACTCGTGCTGGCATCGGCGGGTGAGTCGTTGGCGGGAATTTGGATACGGAATGGACGGGTCGACTGGCGCGTGTACGAAGAGCTGTCGCCCGCGGCCAAGAGCGAGGTGGATGCTCGCCTCAAGGGCCAGGCACCGCAGCTACTTCCGGGGCTATGAACCGCACACTGACAGCCGCCGAGCGCACGACACTCGACACTCTCCTTTCACGCGACTTCCCCGGTGTGGAGAAACTGCGTAGGCAAGCGGCCACCGCGCGGGTCTGCCGCGAATGCGATTGCGGCTGCCCGACTATCGACTTCACGGTCGACCCACAAGCGCCCCTCGCGCCAGAGGCTAACGGCACCCCGGTCGACGTCGCAGTCCCCGCAGGCGGTCTCATCCTCTTCGTCGCCAACGGTCGCCTGGTCGGCATGGAGTACTGGAGCGTCGCAGAACCCCGACCCACCAAATTTCCGCCACCGGAAGATATCCGCTGGACCTAACGAACGTGCACGCTCATCGGCAATGCAGGACGATCGGCGGGCTGAGATGATTTCGGCCCGTTGATTTTCGGTCGCACCGGATCGATGGCTTCGAACGGCCCGCTGCGCGGCTAGGGGGCATACGTTTACGGTCGGTGCTCGGCGTGATCGGGTAGTACGAATCGATGGATGGCCGCTGCGAACTGTCGCAACTGCTCGCCCGCTTCCAGGTAGGTCGCGACCGTCGCGGCCCAGGTAAGAGATTCACTTGGCTGACGGTTCAGGGTCCAGTCCAGCCGAACATGCCCCAAGGTCAAATGTCGCGCTTCGATCCGCAGCTCGTGGTTCATGCTCTCCCACGTCCGGATCCCTTGCCAGCCAGCGAAATCCCGTTCCAATGTGCTGAGGAAGCCCGGCAGCGAGCGACCGTTGACGTAATCGAGGATGAGTCCGTGCATCGACGCCACCATCCCATCCCCAGACAACTCAACGCAGACCGCTACGAAGTCGTCGCTGTATGGAACAGTGCGGCGCCACAGCCGCACCCCTGTCTCGGCTGAACGGTCCATGACCTCGATCGCCTCATCTCGATCGACCATCTCGCTGTCGAATTCGCAGGTCATCGGTCGAGGCTAACGGCTCGACAGCAGTCCGCATCGGAAGCGCCGGACGACATCCACACCATCCCATTACCCGTCAGGTCTGCCTCGACTAGCAACCCTGCCGACGAGCATGCACTGGTGTAGGTAAACGTCGAGAAGACGTGTACGCCAGTGCATTCTCGTGGGATTGGTGGGGATTTGTGAGTTAGAGGCCGATGCAGGCGCTGCCCAGGTTGAGGCCGTTGCCGACGGTGACGGTGACGGTTTTATCGGTGGGGTCGCCGTTCACGCGGGCCATGAGGGTGTGGGTGCCCGTGGTGGTCGGCTTCCACGGTTGGGTCATGACCGAGCCGTTCACCGTGCCCTCGGTGGGCACGGCGACACCGTTGTCCCAGATCCGGGCGTAGTAGGCGTACATCCCGGTGACGGTCACCGTGTACGTGCACCCGGTCCCGTAGTTTCCGGTGGCGTTCGAGATGGTGACACTGTCGAGCTCATAGGCGGACGCGGTCGGAGCGAAGGCGATCATGGTCGCGCCGATGGCGATCGGAAGCATGAAGATTCGCATGCAATCGATCTTCGTCAACACCCCAATTCCAGGGTAGCCCCGGATAACCGGGGCTTGGTTCACACCAGATCGAACCGGCCGGCCTGGATAGCCCGCGTGAACACATCCCACTCACCCGCCCCGAAAACCAATGCGGGACCGGGGTTCTTGGAGTCCCGCACGCCGATCGCATCAGTGAAGTGTGCGACCTCTACGCAGGTGTCTTGGGTCGCGGAATGGCTGCTCTTGAACCATCTCGCGTTGGATAGGTCGGTGCTCACGCGTCGTACTCCCTCGCTATCGCCAGGATGAAGTCCCTGGACGGCTCTTCGCCCAACGCTACTCGCTGGATTTGGGCCAATGCTGCTTGATACTGCGTGATTTCGGTCGTTTGGTCCAGGTAGAGGGCGCCTGTGAATCCCTGCATGTAGACCACCGGCGGCTCGGTGAGCCGGGAGGTCGGATGCACCGGAAACTCCATGAGTACGAACGAGTTCGTGATGAGTCCGAGGTGGCTGCCGACGCGCTGCGGTATGACGCGGATCGATATGTTCGGGCGTTTTCCCACGTCCGCGAGGTGGCGAAGTTGGTCGGCGATAACCGCCGGGCCACCCACCTGATGATGTAGCACCGACTCGCCGAGCAGAACTCGGAGCTGAACCGGATTCTTGGCCTGATGCAACCGGGCCTGGCGGCGACCGTGCACCTCGACGAGTCTCTCGACCTCTTCGGTTGGGCGCGTGGGGAACTCGATCCAGATCACCGCGCGCCGGTAGTCGGGTGTTTGCAGTAATCCCGGCACAAGGGTGAGCTGAAATGTGGTGAGCCGCTTGGCTGCTTCCTCGAGGCCCAGGAACAGATCGGCGTGGGCCGGCAGTGTGTCTCCATAGCTGTGCCACCATCCCGGCTTCTTCGCCTCGGCGACCAGGCTCACCAATGCCAGCGTCTCGTCGTCGCTCGCGCCGTACATGGCGCAAAGTATGTTGACGTAAAGCTCTTTCAGCTTTGGACCCAGCTGTCCCGACTCCATCCGCCACAACGTCTGCGTGGATACCTCGATCGCCCGCGCCGCCGCCGCGGGCGAGACCCCCGATTCTTCCCGCAGTCGCTTCAATTGGCGGCCCAGCATCCTCCGGGGGACGGTCGATCCGGTCATGGTCCGTAGCCTCCCTAACCGTTGCCGTGCAGTTTGGAATCATTCTGCGAGGCAATTTGGAAGCGCCGCAGTAAATTCGGAGAATTGCAATCTGAAATCTTCCAATCCAGATTCCAGTGGCGTAGATCTGGAATCGGCACAGACAGTGCCCACGTCGCAAGGTGGGGAGATGAACTGTGGCTCAACCGATTTCACATGAAGTTCCGGACTATCCGGTCCAGAATTTGGACGTGGCGAAGCGTGGTCTGGAAAGTCATCGGGAGTGCGATAAGGATTGTGAGGCGAAGCGGTATTTCGCGGGGCTGGTGCCGTATTTGGAGGTGCTCGCGCGGCGGCGGGCCGCCTCGGCGGGGTGGAATATTTGGTCCTCGCGACCGTAAATGGTCAGGCCAGTTCTTGGGCGGTGGTGCGGAGGGTCCAGGCGGGAGAGCGGTGGTGCAGGGTGGTGGCGGTCAGCGGTGGAATGTCTATGCGCCAGAAGGATTCCGGGGGAGCGTTGAGGGTGCACAGCACTGCTGCGCGGACTACCGCCGGGTGGGTGATGGCGGTGATTCGGTCGCTGGTGCCCGCCAGGGTGACCAGCCAAATCCGCACGCGGACAATCAGGTCGATGATGGACTCGCCGCCGTGGGAGTTGTGGGTCGGGTCGGTGAGCCAGCCCATCAGGTGGTCCGGGGCGATGGCGTCCATGGACTGGCCTGACCACTTGCCGCAATTCAGGTCGCGCAGTGCGGGTTCGGGGGTCGTGGTGAGGCCGAGGGCCTTGGCGGTCTGTTCGGTGCGGAGTTCGGGGGCGCAGAGGAAGCGGTCCGGAGCCGGGCCGGGCGGGCCGCCCGCTGCCGCGACGGACCGCTCACCCAGCGGGCTGAGCGGTTCGTCGGCGGGGAAGCGGGCGGCCTGTACCGCGTCGGTGATCGCGTGCGTGATCAGCGTGAGGCGGGTGATCGCGCTCATGCCGCCGCGGGGGCGTTCTCGGTGCGCTCGCCGAGCAGGCGCGGGGCCAGCCAGGCGAAGCCGACGCCGATGACCAGCCACAGGATCAGCTGAGCGGCAAAGGAGTACAGGCGGAAGTGGTAGAGGTCCGCCGCGGGGAATCCGGGGTAGACGATGGTCCCCGACGAATTCTTCAGCGGCTCCGGCGTTTCGTCGGAGTAGCTGGGCAGAACCAGCATGACCACCGCCATCACCACCGTGAACGCGGCGGCCGCGGCGATCGACGCATTCCAATTGCCCAGTCGCGCCGCCAGTCTGCGGCCCAGCCAGACCGCCGCCACCAGTGCGACCGCGCTGATCGCAATCATGAGCACGAACATCGCCGTGCGTTCCTTGATTGTGTCCCCGTCCGAGGATCCCGGCGGATTGGCCGGGTACTTCAGGAACGGCACCGCGTACACCACGAGGAACATGCCGCCCGACACCAGCAGTGCCAGATTCCGCCCGCTGATCTTCCCGGCCTTGCGCAGCGCCAGGAAGTAGACGACCGCGAACAGCGCCCCCATGGCCGCGCCCAGCACGATCACGCCGAAGCCGAGCCCGATATTGGCCTGCTGGCTCCGGGTGAACAGCTCGGCGCCCATATCCATGTCCATCGGTTTCCCGGCGGCCTTGTCCAGCGCCATCTGCGCGTCCTCGCGCCCGTGCTCGTAGTCGATGGCCCGATCGGTGATGGGCTCCGACAGAATCCGTGCGAACGCGAACGCGAGCAATCCGCCGAGCGCGCCCAGTAGGACGCCTCGGCCGATGATCCGTTTTTCCATTGTGCCGACTCGTTTCCCGCGACTAGTGGCAGGGGAAACCGAGGAGATGCCGGCCGTCGTGCACGAACTCGTGCACATGCATATCGCTGCCGAAGACCGACACCGCGCCCTGATCGAACCCGATGAAGTAGATGGCCAGCAACGCCAGCACGGCGGTCCCGATCAGCCACAGGGCAGTGGTGGGAAGCGCGAGCGACCCGGCATTCAAACCGGAACGGGGAACGTAGGACGTAGCCACGTGAACTCCTAGTGTGGGAGGGGATTTCGCGCCCCTCGGCCGATACAACAGCTCGGCACCCGGGGTCTGACTCACACCCGAGGGTGTTCACAGTGGCGCGACCGTCCCGGACTCTCACCGGATTCCACGAATCGCCGATCCCCAAACCATACGAAACCCCAATCGAACTGGTCAAACCCCCGCCCACACTGTGGACTCCGGCCTACCCGGTGAACGGCACACGCTGCGTCCCGGTGAGCGGCACACGCTGATGGCGTGTTTGGGATATTTCGGGCAAATACCTTCCGGGATGCGCCGCTCACCGGTTGAATACGCGGGGCTGACCGGCGGCGGACGCCGATGCGAGACGGGTTGCTTCTGCAACTCGTTCCATCGGTTGAAATCGGCCTGACCTGGATGAATCTGGTTCGGTGCCCCTAGGATTCGGGGCAATTTTCCGAATCCGCCCGGGCGCGGTTGGCGGATTTTGTACACTGCCCGCTGAAGTGAACACAAGTCACTTCAGATCTGATTCGAGGTATCCATGAAGTCTGCTACACCGGGGGTTTTCGCCGTCCGTGCCGCTGCGGCTGTAATCGGCGGGGCATTGTTGTTCGCGGGGGTCACGGGATGCAGCAGCTCCAAATCATCTGATGGGTCGTCGGGCGGGACCAGCACCACGGTCGCCCCGACGACGGTCGCGAGCTCCACCGCGGCGCCCGCGCCGACGACCGCCGCACCCGCGCCGACCACCGAGGCTCCCGCGCCCGCGCCCGCCGCCACGGAACCGGCCGCGCCGCAACCGGCCGCGCCCGAACCGGCTCAGGTCGCGCCCAAGCCCGCGCCGCAGACGCAGGCCCCCAAGCCCGCCGCCCCGCCGACGCTCGACGCGCCCGGCTTCGAACCCCGCGCCGGGTACTGACGGGACTGGACTGGTCAAGTGCTGGGCAATGGTGGACGGTGGCTGTGCGCCACCGTGGTGGCAATCGCGGCCTCGATGACGGCCGTGGCCGCGGCGAGTGCGGATCCTTCCGCTGCGGATCCGCATCCCGCGGGCAAAGAGCTGGTGGTGCTGGGCGATTCGTTCTCCGCGAACGAATGGGACCACTTCACCGGCCGAGATGATTGCAACCTGCACGGGCGCACCGCCTGGCCGGTCCAGCTGAGCCAGCTGATGGGCGTGTACGGGACCGAACGGGTATCCGACCCGTCGTGCCCGGGCGCGTCCATCGACAGTGGGCCCGGCTGGACCATGGCCCAGCAGGCCCGGCGCGCCGACCAGGAAGGCGCGTTCGGGCCGAACACCAAGCTGGTGACGCTGCAGTTCGGGCTGAACGACAAGTGGGGTAGGTCGGATCAGACGCTGTGGAATTCCTTGCAGGCCTGCGTTTTCAACCTCGAGCTCGGCTGTGATCCGAACGCGGTCGACGAGGGCCGGATGACCGACTACAACGGGGTGTCCGGCGCGCTGATGGCCAAGCGCATGAGCAATGCCGTCACCTATATCAAGTACTACGCGCCGAACGCGAAAATCGTATTCGTCGGGTATCCGGAGCTTTTCGTGCCGGGTAGCAGCACGGTCTGTCTCAGCATTCTCGGCGTCGCGCCGTTCATCAATCCGCGCGGGCGCGCGGTGGTGGAGTACCTCGATCGGATCGAGGTGGCGCAGCGGGAGGCCGCGCAGCTGCTGGGCATCGAATTCCTCGATTCCCGGGCGCTGACCGCCGGTCACGGCCTCTGTTCGGCGCAGCCGTGGCTGAACGGGGTCGCCGATTTCCGCACCGGCGTCGACGGCCTGCCCTTCCATCCGTCCACCCAGGGCGACTCCGTGATCGCGACCGCGATCTACGACCGATACGGACGCTGATCCCGCGCAACGGATTTCGCGTTCCCGCACCCACTCGTCTGTTCACACTCCGCGCAAAACTGAAGACTTCAATTTGCGATTCGAGGGTTACATGAAGTTCCGTATTCCAGGCGCATCGGTTTCGCTGTGCGCCGCGGTCGTGGCCATCGCAGCGGCCATGACGGGAACCGCGGGCGCACACGCCGATTCCGCCCAGGGCGGCAAAGAGCTTGTCATTCTGGGTGATTCGTTCTCCGCGAACGGGTGGGAACCGTTCTCCGACTCGAAGGGCTGCGATCGCGGCGACACCTCCTGGCCGGAGCAGCTGTCCGCGCTGATGGGACTGCAGGGCAATACCGATCAGGTCTGGAACCAGTCCTGTCCGGGCGCGACGATCGAGGGCGGCGACGGCTATACCCTCACGGTCCAGGCCGCCAATGCCGCCAAGGCGGGCGCGTTCGGGCCGCACACCAAGCTGGTGACCCTGCAATTCGGTTTCAACGACCACTGGGGTGGGGCGGATCTTTCCCCGTGGGCCTCCTCGCAGAGTTGCTTCTACGATCTCGCCGGTGGTTGCGGACCCGACGCCGTCGACGAGGGCCGGATGATCGACCCGCGCAAGATCACCGGCGCGGAATACGCCGCGCGCATCGCCAAGGTCGTGACCTACATCCGGTACTACGCCCCGGCCGCGCACATCGTCATCGTCGGCTACCCCGAGTTGTTCGCGGCCGACCAGCATGCCATCTGCTTCGACATCGCGGGCCTCGCGCTGCTGCAGCCCAAGGGCCGCACCGTCGTCGAGTACTTCAACCGGATGGACAAGGCGCAGCGTGAGGCGGCCGCGCAAACCCAGGTGGAGTTCCTCGACTCCCGCGCACTCACCGCCGGCCACGGCCTGTGCACCCCGCAGCAATGGGTCAACGGCGTGTTCGACCCGATGATCAACCTCGGCGGCCTGCCGTTCCACCCCGCCCCCCAGGGTGACGCGGTAATCGCCAACGCTCTGTACGAGAGGTACGCACGATGACCCGTCCCCCCGAAGTCCTCCCCGGGATGCGCGACGAGGCCGTCGCCCTGGAAACCCCACC
>NZ_BAAFGR010000222.1:0-10308 GCF_041154655.1 Nocardia sp. JMUB6875 | reverse complement strand
GCACGACGCCGGGGGTCGCGGAGGAGCGGCGGGCGGGGCGGCCGTAGGTGTAGTCGTCGCCCGCACCCGCGGCGGAGGTGGCCGAGCGGATGGCGGCGCCCAGCAGTTCCCGCCACGGCTGGGTCGGGTGCACGGCTTCCTCGGCCCAGCGCCGCCATCCTTCGGGGGCATTGCCCGGTCGGCCCGAGATGCCCTGTGCCACTCGGAATATGACCGCGTCGCGCTGTTGCTCGCTGAGACCGTCCGCGCCGTCGGGTCCCAGTTCCCACTCGCGGTCCAGGCCGTCGGCGCCGCTGCCGCAGTCGAGCCAGGCCAGCTCCGGGGGTATGTGGGTGATACGGAACTGGTGCAGGTAGTCCTCCATGAGTTCGCCCGGCGACAATCCAAGAAATGCCGGTGTGACAGCGCCTTCGGGCTCGACCAGTCCGTCACCGAAGGCGTCGTCGTTGATCTCGGCGTCCGCGGCGATGTTCATGCGCAGCCGTTCGGTCGCGCCGGTCAGGTTGTGCTCGCGGGCGAATCGATCGCTGCGGCCGTGATGATCGCGCAGCAGGTGTGAAACCTCGTGCACCAGAACCGAAGCGAGCTCCTCCACGGAGGTGCGGTCCACGAAGACGGGCGACACGTAGCACCGCCAGTAGCGATCGACGCTCATGGTCGGCACCCCGCGCGACTCGACCAGGTTCAGTGCGTAGAGGGCGGTCGCCAGGTACGGGCGGGCGCGGACAGCCAAAAGCCTTGCGGCGTACAGCTTCTCGAAATCCAACGGAACACGGTGCTCGGTCATCGCGCCACCTGCGCGGCGACGCGGTCCGCGGCCCGATCCGCGCCCCGGGACACCGACACCATTCCGGCGAGTCGCTCGATCGACTTCGGCACGTCCCAATCGCCCTGCCGCAGTGTGGCGAGCGTGGTCGCGGGCACGACCACGAGGTCCGGCGCACCGGTCTCGACGGCCTTGACCAGCAGCGCCCAGGCCGCGTCCCAGCGGGACCGGTCCGGTTGCCTGCGGACCGCGGCCACCACGCCGTCGAGCACCGCCTGCCGCAGGTCTCCGCGTTCGGGCAGCTCGGCCGCGGCCGGATCGCGCAGCAGCACTTCGGGATCGGGCAGATCCATGCGGTCGATGCTGGTGAGCAGTTCGAAGCCGGGGCCGTCGCCGACGGCGCCGCGGATCAACAGCGACAGCACATCCGGGCCCGCATCGGCGGCGGTGGCGAAGGCGATCAGCCGCACCGTCATCTCCCAGCTGCGCGGTGAGGGCCAGGCGCCGCCGCGGCGGGTCTCACCGCTGGGCAGTTGATGCACGAGTTTGGGCCGGGCAGTGAGCAGTTCGCAGACCGCGCGCCGGGCGTGCGCCACCGCGTCCGTGAGCTTCGCGGGATCGAGTGTGGGCAGGGTGGCGCGCGGCCAGGTGCCGCCGAGGCCGCGCACCACCACCTCGTGGTCGTGGGTCCATTGCAGGTGCACGAAGCGGTTGGCCAGCGGCGGGCTCAATTCCCACCCGTCGGCCGCCGAGGAACGCGGATTGGCCGCCGCGACGATGCGGACATCGGGAGGCAGTTGGAGCGTGCCGATCCGCCGCTCCAGGACCAGGCGCAGCAGGGCCGCCTGGACCGCGGGCGGCGCGGTCGACAGCTCGTCCAGGAACAGCAGGCCCCGACCGGCCCGCACCAGGCGGACGGCCCAGTCCGGGGGAGCCATCGGGACGCCCTCTGCTGCGGGGTCGTCACCGATGATTGGCAGGCCCGAAAAGTCGGACGGCTCATGGACACTCGCGATCACCGTGGTGAGCGGCAGCTCCAGGGTTTCGGCCAGCTGGGTCAGGGCGGCGGTCTTGCCGATGCCGGGTTCGCCCCAGAGCAGCACCGGGAGGTCGGCGGCGACCGCCAGGGTGAGTGCTTCCAGCTGGATGTTCGCGCGCGGTTCGGTGGTGGTTTCGCGCAGCAGGGTCAGCAGGTCGGTGGCCACGTCGAGCTGGGATGCGGGCGGATTCGACGGGACGGCGCGGAGCGTGTTTGCATGCATGTATGAATCACCTTGGGGTTGAGAAGAATTGGGGATGCGCGAGAGATCAGCGCGTGGATGCGTGGCGCGGATGTGCGCGGAATACCTGATGCGGTGCCGCTCGGTGCGGGGGACGGCGACGCCGTGGCGTGTCGGGGCCCTCGTCGAACAGCCCGGCCCGGAACAGTCCGTAGGTGATCCGCTTGCGCGCGGCCGCCTCCAGTTCGTCGCGCAGCGCGCCATCGCGCAGCGCGGCGCCGGGCCCGAGCAGACCCTCGACCACGGCCAGCGCACCGGCGATATCGCCGTGGCGCAGGCGTTCCCGGACGCCGACCAGACAATCCGGGTGGCGATGCGCCCGGTCGATGGCCTGTAGGCAGGGGAGTGGGGTGCCGGTCAGGGCGGCGAGGAGTTCCTCGCGACGGATCTCGAGGGGGTCGTGGTCCAGTGCGGTCAGTACGCCGTCGAGCAGGCCGATTCGATGCCGTTCGCCCCGGCAATCGACCAGGTGGGGCTGGTCTCCTCGGCTTGTGCCACAGGGTGATTCGATGTGCGGATAGTCGGGTGCGAGAGCCGAGGCGACCAAGGGATGCAGGCGGTCCGGCGTGAGGGTGCCGGCGCGAAGTAACTCCAGATCGGGGAGCACCCGTGTCGCCGCGTCCGGAAGGACCGGCAGCGCGGACTTTTCGCCGGGTGGATATCCCTTCACGACTCGCAATCGCGGCTGGTGGCTTGCGTCCGTTCGTAACTCGGCGATCAGCCGTCGGCCTCCGAGCCGGATTGCCAATGGACCCGCCGAACGCCCCTCGGCGCGCAGCAGAATCTCCGCTTCGGCAGTCCATTGATCGAATTGCGTTGCTCTGGAGCGAATCCCGAGTTCGGCCGCTCTCCTCGCATCCCAGAGGTGGCGATGCAGATCCAGCCGGAAGCGTCGATCTGGGCGGGGATGCGGATCCAGACCGGCACCGGCCTCGGGGCGGGACTCGTCCCACAGCGCGAGGACGATCCGCTGACCGGCGTCCGCCCAGGCCGGTGCGGTCCGGACCACGAGATGTATGGAACCGGCTCTACCGCAATGACTTCCATATTCGTGGCCGCCGTAGCGGGCCAGCGTCATGGTCAGCGCCGGTCGTAGTAACCCGTCCGGTCCGACCCTGGGCATATGCCAGCGCAGCAGATCCGGGGCCAGGTGGCGCAGATCGTCCCGCACTCGACGGGCCAGCTCAGCGCCGTGAGTACGAGCCAATGATCGCGGATTGACATCGACATCGAAACCCGCCGCGGCGCACGCCCCGGCCCAGTCACCGACGTTGCGCCGGGCGGTTGCGGTTTCGATCATGGTGGGCGGCACGGCGAACTCGCGCACGCGCAGCCAGAGGGAAATTCGGGATTCGTTCCCGTTCACTGTCGGTTGGTGCATCAGCACTCACCTGAAGCGAACGAGACCCCCAATCCTTGATCAGAATGAGTCATCATCGTCCCGATCATAACGCCCCCACCCGAACCGGGCTACCGGTGGGTGGGGGCTGGGGGCTCGGCCCCCGGTCGCGTCAGCCTTCCCAGTCGAGGACCGGGGCGAGCGATTTGAACTGCGCCGACGGCGGGGTCAGTCGCAGCAGCGTATTGCGCGCCAGCACCGCCAGCGGCGAGGACAGCTGACCGACGGCCCCGATCATCCGGGACCGCTTCACGATCATCTGTGTCCGCGGCCTGCGCTGCGCGTCGAACCGCGCGAGATCGCCGTCCTCGGCGGCGACCCGGGCCAGCACCACCGCGTCCTCGAGTGCCTGGCAGGCGCCCTGTCCAAGGTTCGGGGTCATGGCGTGTGCGGCATCGCCTACCAACGCGATCCGGTCTGCCACATAGGTTTTCAGCGGCGGCAGGTCGTAGAGGTCGTGCTTGAGGACCGCCGACTCGTCGGCCGCCGCGAGCAGGGCCGGGATCGGCGCGTGCCAGGATCCGAACCGTGCCCGCATTTCGGACAGTCCGCCGCCCTGGGTGCCCGCCGCCATATCGGCGGTGGCGAAGCAGTAGACCCGGCGGTCGGGGAGCACGCCGTACCCGAAACGCTCACCGCTGCCCCAGCTTTCACCCATGTCGTTGATCGGCTCGGAGGGCGTGACCACCACCCGCCACGCGGTGTATCCGCTGTAGCGGGGTTCGATCGGTCCGCACACCGCGCGCCGCACCACACTGCGAATACCGTCCGCGCCGACGATCACGTCACCGGTCGAGGTCCCCGCCGAGTGCACGACGGCACCGTCCGTCCGCGCCTCCGTCGCCGAAATTCCGGTGTGTACAGCGGATTCCGGAACCTCCGAGCGCAGGATGTCCAGCAGATCGGCGCGATGCATCATGACCGGACTGCCGTACCGTTCCCGGATGGCGTCGGCGTCGGCCCGGGCAAGCCAGCGCCCCTTGCTGTCCCGAATCCCGGCCGATCTCTCTTCCCGCGCCTGTTTGCGGATCTCGTCGCCGAGTCCCAGCGCATTCAGTGCTCGAAGGGCATTGGGCCACAGTGAGATTCCGGCCCCGACCTCAGCGATCCGGGTGGATCGCTCCAGCACCTCGACGTCCCAGCCTTGCCGGGTGAACGCGATGGCGGTCGCGAGTCCTCCGATGCCGCCGCCGACTATGACAGCCTTGGGCATACCGTTCCCCTCACTTGGCGAGCTGCAGGGCCACCGTCGCGGCGGCCGGAACCAAGTACAGCACCGGGAAGATCGCCGAGCTCGCGTGCCCCGCGCGAATCGAGGTGGCCGACGCGCCCAGGAAGTACAGAATCAGGCAGACCGCCGCCGCGATCCCGATCGCCGGAATGAAGAACCCCACGATCAACCCCAGCGCGCCCGCCGACTTGGCCAGCGCCAGCCAATTCCACCAGGAGGCCGGAACCCCATACTGCTGCAACGGTTCCACCACGAACTGCTTCTTGGTGAACAACGAGAATCCGGAGAACCCGATCCACAGGGCCGCGACAACTCCGACGACGTGGTACGCGATGTTCATGAGGTTGATCCTTTGCAGGTCG
The DNA here is from genome assembly GCF_041154655.1 of Nocardia sp. JMUB6875. Taxonomy (NCBI): domain Bacteria; kingdom Bacillati; phylum Actinomycetota; class Actinomycetes; order Mycobacteriales; family Nocardiaceae; genus Nocardia; species Nocardia sp. JMUB6875. The sequence continues at coordinate 5,270 of NZ_BAAFGR010000222.1, read as the reverse complement.
AGACTGTTTTTTCGAACGACAGAAGATTCCCATCGCCCGAGGTCCCCTCGGTAGTGCGCGAGTCACCAACCGCACCTGCACGACCCAGTACTCACCCATGCAAAACGCATGGGCCACAAAGGCGAATCGCCTGCCGCCCGGCAGTCAGGCCCGGAACTGCTCGGCCCGATGCGACAGGCGTTCAGCGAAGGTCTCGACCCACTCCGCCGATTGCGTCGCGTCGACCGCATCCTCCCCGCGCCTCCGCGCCTTCCGCGCCGGAATATCGACCCGCCCCTTCGCCCTCCCCGGCACGGCCTGCAACGCGAGCAGCCGGACACCCCAGCAAATATAGGATTCCAAGCTCATCCCGGCGCATTCCGCCGCATCCCGCAAGGCAAGCCATTCGCTGTCATCCACCGTCACGGTCACCGTGACATCCCTGGTCACCATAATCCGACAACCCTAGACCGCAATGGTCCCGCGCAAGCTGAATAAAGCCGATAAAGATTTGTAAGAGTTTCGGACGGGGCGCGCAGTTTTATCGCCGCGTGTCTGTAAAGAGCGAAAAGGGGCGATCGTCGTCCTGATCGGCCCACTCGGGTTGCCGGGTTGCCTGAGCAGCGGCCTGCTTCTCCTCCCGCAGGAACTGTTCATAAACCTTGTGCGCCTGGTTCTCCGCTTCGGCTCGCGCCGCCCGGTACTGCTCGATAATGGTCTGCTCGAGCCGTTCGGTGCCCTGAGCGACGGCCTGCGGCGCCAGCCTGAGTTGGGTGATCTGCCCGTACGCATCGACCTCGATCGCCATGGTGCGGTCCGCGGCGCGAGCCTGGGCGCGCACCTCCCCGATCACCTTGTCGATCTTCTCGGCCCGCGCGCGACGCTGGTCCACGTGCCACCCACCCCTTCATCCGGATCACCGATGTCGGGCGACCTCCCCGACCGTTCGACACTGTACCGACAACGGGTAGCGGTTTGTTCGCCGTGCATGTCCACGCGCTACTATCGGGCAGCGTTGTGACCGGTGATGGGGGATTCATGAAGCGAAAGCTGTTGGTGGGGCGGTAAACATGGTTGCTTTCGATCCCGAGAAGATGCGCGCGCTCGCGTCCGAGACCCGCACCCATGCCGGTGCGATCGGCAAACTGAACCCGATCGGCGAGCACAACCGTGACGCCGCGCTCGGCGCGATGCCGTTCTCCGCCTTCGCGAAAAACGTCGGCGACGTTCTGAAGGCGATGGATCGGGTGGTGACGCTCCATCAAGGCAGGCTCGATCAGTTCGCGACGCTGACCGATAACGCGGCAGGCACAGTCGAGGGGATGGACGAGGCGAATGCGGCCGGATTCAAGGGGATCAAGTGAGCGGTGAGAAGATCACCATCTCCACGGTGCTGGGTTGGAAGCTCGATTCGGCGCGCTTCGCCGCCGCGGACGCCATGAACGCCGGTATCACCCTCGAGGTCGAATCCCTCAATGCCGACAAGGCGATTCAGGGCTCCGACTCCTACTTCGGCGACCAGGCCGGTAGCGCCGCTCGCACCATGTCGACCAAGTTGAAGAACGAGGCGGTCACCACCGGTGACGTCCTCGAGGCGATTCAGAAGCAGATCGACACCACTACTGCCGCATTGCAATCCGATATCAAGAGCCTGCAGTCGGCCGTGGACGATGTCGAAGACTCGGAGTGGAACCTCTTCTACGACGACGAGACCGGTGATGTGAAGTCATACGACTCGAATTGGGAGACGATCAAAAAGCATTGGGGCAACCCGGCTTCCGTCGCCTGGAAGACCGCCGCCTGCCTCACCCTGGGCGCGAATCTCAAGCAGGCGTTCTGGGATGTGCAGGAAACCGACAAGATCGGCGCGCGCAACCTGGCCACGCAACTCGAGAACGTATCCGAGGATGTCAAGAAGGTGCTGGCTGGAATTCCGGAGGACGCCGCGCTCCGGGACATTCTCGAAAAATACCAGGTGGACGCGACGAAGTCCGAGATCGTCGTCTGGCCCGACTCGACCCTGCTGAATCTGATCAGGATGGCTAAGCCCGACATCCAGCCGGTAGAGATGACGGTCGACGAAAAGGCAGCGCTGGATAAGCTCTGTAACCCGCTCTACGGCGGTGACCCGCGGAACTTCCTGAAGTTCAATGACATCAAGGAAGAAGCGGAAGAGTTCGGAAAGAACAACAAGTACACCGCGGTGAATCCGGACTCGAAGGATGACGGTCACGGGGACGCGGCCCGGCATGCCTACTGGAACGCGCGCATGACGCAAGAGTTCGGTGCCGACTGGGCGAAGCAGTACGCCACCGCCCATGAGAGCGTCGGCGGAAACGGTCCGCAGCGCGAAGCGATGGACCTCAAGAACAATGATGTCGGCCGTCAGATCGGTCTGGCGAACATGGACGCATCGAAGGACGACCTGAAGACAGCGGTCATTGCCGCGGTCGACAGGGGCGACACCGTGGTCATCCACCATCCCGACCCCAACCCCGCCGCGCCTTTCCAGATCGCCTTCAGCAATACCGTTCCCTGGACGGATACAAAGAGCCCCGAGCAAGTGGATATCCCGTTGCCGGCCAAGGGAAAGTGAGTGCGAGGCAAGTGAAACCAGCCACGATCGTTATCGGCATCCTGATCGCTGCACTGCTGGCCGGATGCGCCGCCAAGCAGGACAAGCCCGCTGCGAAAACGTGTCAATCCGAAATCCGCCTCGACAGCAAGCCGGAGCCGCTCGGCTCGAGCAAGGCCCTGTCGGCGGAGTTCAAAGCCGCCGGGTCCAGGGAACAACCCATCAGCCTTGGCGAGGTAACTCGTGCAGCCGGTTGGTCCGATGATTGGGACACGGTGATCGACGTCTCCTCGGCAATGGATGACAACTGGCTGAACAAGATGGCGGAAACCCCAGCGGGAACCTGTTGGAAGGGGCTACCACCCCGGATCGGCTCTGATCCGGCATCTTTCGGGTACTACGTCTTCCTGAAGGACCGGCGGGTGGTGCAGTCAGTGACGTGGGACAGCGGGTACAGGGCACTGGAGTTCCGCACCAATGAGCGACTGACTCACGACACCGTGCTGAACGCCAAAAGCGGAGGGCTCAGAACGTACTGATCAGCTGCGCAGCAGGGTGGCGAGGCGTCGGATCGCGCCGTAGACACCGAGGGTGCCGAGGGCCAGGAGGTAGGCGAGGTTGATCAGCATGCCGGGGGCGAGGACACCCGCGGCGAGACCGCGCATGAGTGCTATGCCCTGATAGAGCGGGAGGCATCGGATCAGCAATTAGTATTTCCCGAGGTTCGATGCGCTCGTGTCACCCAGCTTTCCTTTCAACGACGAGAGGTGCGACGGCAGCGTCAGCACCGCGAGCGGCGGCGGCAACAACCTGTGGGGCATCACCGATGGTCCCGCCGCCGGTCATTCGATCCAGCTGAACCTCATCGACGACAAGACGACCGACGCCAACGGCGACACCACCGACATCTACGTCTTCCAGTCGGCGATCTTCATGCCCTGACCACGCCGCTCCGTGCGGGCCTATCCGATGATCGCCTGCCCGGGCATGCCGCAGGTGCTGCCCGCCGGCACACCGGCGAGGCGCTGGCCGAGCCAATCCAGGGCGGCGGGACTGCCCGCGACGTTTCCGGTGAGGTGTTCGACGCCCGGGAGCCGGTGGTAGGTGACGTTCACGCCGCGGGCGCAGTAGTCGCCGATGAGCCCGTCGGTGTCGGGTATGGGCGAGATTTCGTCGTTCATCGCGTGGTAGATGTAGAGCGGCATCGAGGGTGTCCCGTAGCCACCCGCCCGTAAACTCGCTACGACACCGGCGATCTGGGGGATGTCGAGCAGACTGACACCGGCCGGGGTGACGGTGTGATCGCTCAATCGCATCAGCGGGTACGCGGTCTCGAGTTGCAGCAGGCACGAGTTGCCGACCGTATTGCGGAAGCCCGTATCGGGGAAGTAGGACTCCATGCCGAGTTCGGGGTTGGCGCGCCCGATACCGAGCGCGGCGGCCGCGGCGATGGGGCCGAAGACGGTGCCGTCGAGGGTTCGGGCGGTCGAGCCGATGTCCACGGTCACCCCGCCCGCGGCGACACCACGCAGATTGAGTTCCGGGGCATAGTCGGCGGCGAGCTCCGCGGCGAACTCGCTGCCGCGCGCGCCGCTCGGCCTCGGACCAACACCGCCACTTGATCTTTCGTCTTGCCCGTGCTGGCCTGTCGGGTCAGCGCGGGAAGCGGCAAGATAGTGCGTTTGTCGTGCCGATGATGGCAGGACAGCAGCCTCCGCTGGTGGACTGCGTGGGCGTAATGGTCGTGTCGGCGTCAGAATGCGGGCACTTCACTGGTGGTGGCATTGCCGGTGATCGACGGTTTCAGCCCCAGCTCCCAGTCCGTCGACTCGTCGAATGGCTCGTCGAATTTCTGGAAGCGGCGGTTGCGTGTGAAGCTGAGCGTGGCCTGGTCCCAGTCGGTGCCGGACTTCAGGTAGACGAAGTAGGTGCCGGCGATCCCATTGAGGGTCGCCTCGGAGTTGGCCTGCACGTAGATCGTCGCCTGCGGCCGCTTGGGGTCGCCGTTGGTCACCACCACCGCGAAGTCCTTGTTGTCGTCGTTGATGATGCGAAGCGTTCCCGAACCGACGAGCCCGTCCTGTTGGACCACCTCGCCGTTCTCGCCGCGGCGGTTCAGCAGCGGCGCCGCGGAGGTGGTCGTGGTGGTCACCGGGCTCGCCGATGTGGTCGTGGTCGTAGTCGTGCTGGTGGTCGTGGAGCGCGCCTGATCCTGTGCGGTCGCACACCCTGCCAACAATGCCGCGGCCGCCATCGCGGCAGCGGCCAGCCCGCCTGGTTTCGTCATCATTTTCCCCCTGTGTTCATTCTCCCTGCGCCAGACCGGCTCCCCGGTTCGAGTATCGCTCGAAACCTCGTGGAAGTCAGCCCGATTGGCGCCACCGCGTGGGGGCCGCCTACGGCACGGTGCTGCTCAACTTGTGGCATGAGGATCTGCGGATCGGGATTGCCGAGGGTTGGCAAGACCGCGACGATGAACGCGGGCGCGCTCACCGCTGCGGATGAACTGCGGACCGAGATCGAGAACGGTCGGTCCGGGGATGCTGAGAACGGTGATCTGCCAGCGGTTTCCTGAGTGCCCCCGGTGAGGTTCGAACTCACACTGGGCGGATTTTAAGTCCGCTGCCTCTGCCAATTGGGCTACGGGGGCGTCTGGGTCAGACTACCCAGCCGTACGGTCGTGCTGGTAGCAGGTATTCGGGGAGTGGGGTTAGGG
>NZ_BAAFGR010000221.1:0-10420 GCF_041154655.1 Nocardia sp. JMUB6875 | reverse complement strand
GGGCGGGCTGGGCGAAGGCAGAGAGGGGGTACTCCTGGAGGACGCGGTCGACTTCGGTTTGGTCGAGGCTCAGTTGGGTTTTGAGGACGGCGGGGTAGGCCGAGGCTTCGAGTCGCGCGCCGAGGGGGTTGCCGTATCGCATCCAGACCCATAAGGCCATCTCGTCGTGGTTCGAGCCGATGAAGGTCGGGATGCGCATCATCCGACCGGCTTTCAGCTCCGACACCGGGCTCTTGGGGAGAAAGCTGTTGCCGTACACCACGCTCGCCGACTCCGGCGCGCGGTCCACCAACACGTCGGGTGAGAGGCCGCGCAGGCAAGCCGCGGAATCCGGTCCGGCACAACTGACTCCGGCCGCCCAGGCATCGCCTGCCGTCTCGGCCTCGGACAGCGACTGCGCGAGGCACGGGCCGCTCTGCAGCATGGCGGCGTGGAACAGTCCGGCCGAGCTCGGCGTGGCCATGTGGGCGCAGATCGAAATGCCGCCCGCCGATTCACCATCCACGGTCACCCGGTTCGGGTCACCGCCGAAGGCCGCGATATTGCGCTGCACCCAGCGCAGCGCGGCCTGCTGATCCATCAGCCCGTAATCACCCACCCCCTCCCCCTCGTCCAGCGCCGAGGCGGCCAGGAAGCCGAGGGCGCCGAGCCGGTAGTTGAGGGTGACCACGATGGCGTCGCCGTCCGCCTGCGACACCAAAGGTGCTGCACCGTACATGCTTCCGGCGCCGACCTGGAGACTGCCACCGTGGATCCACACCATGACCGGGAGTCCGCGGCCGTCGGCGGGCAGGGTCGGCGGGGTCCAAACATTCAGATAGAGACAGTCCTCGGTGGTCGAGCGCAATCCGCCCAGACCGGTCGCCTGCGGACAGTTCGGGCCCGCGTCCCGAGCCTCCCGGACCCCGGGCCAGGGCGATACGGGCTGCGGCGCACGCCAGCGCAGCTCCCCGACCGGCGGTGCGGCATAAGGGATTCCATTGAACAGGCGATAATTCTGCGTCACAACGCCGTGCAGACCACCGCTGTCGATGGCGACGATATCGGGCGCGGCAACATAATCGGGAGCAGCCGCGTGCGCGGGCGAACCGCCCACCGCGAAAGCCATGACCAGCGCGGCCACCAGCGTGACCACCGCTCCGGCCCCTCGTCCCGCCCACTTCCGGTTGCGCACGATCACCCGAGCCTCCTGGCCAGCAGCGTCCCAAGGCGTTCGATACTAGTCGGCCGGTACGGGGCAGGATCCGGTCTCGACACGGGCGCGCGAATCCGCGGCGTTCACCCTCGTCGAAGACGCCCCGCCGCAGTGGATTCCGAGCATCCTGGTGCGCCGCCACCGCAACCTGCCGCTGCGGGTGCGCCGACCGTGGCATGATCGTCGTCGATCGGGGGGTCTTCGTACAGCTGTGACCATAGGAAAGGGGTTTGTTCGTGAAGACCGTGTATCTCCGCCGTGCCGCCCTGGCCGCGCTCGCGTGTGCCGTCTCCGGTGGCCTCGCCGCACCCGCGTCCGCCGCCGACGCGGGCTCGCAGAAGATCACGCTCGACTACGCCAAGGGCAAGTGCGGCCAGACCACGCTGATGGCGCACTCCTTCACGCCCACCACGCTGGAGATCACCACCTCCAACAACTTCACCGACGACGCCAAGATCGATCTGAACGGACAGCGCACGCCGCTGCCGGATACCTATGGCGCCCAGACCACCCGGATCGATCTGGGCAGCCCGATGCCGGGCGCCATCCCGTTCGAGGTGTCCGGCTCGGAGTGGCCGGGCAGCACCGGGACGGGCTGCAAGGGCTGGATCATCATCGCCTGAGCGATCACGACGAAATCGAGCCCCCGGGAACTCCCGGGGGCTCGATCATTTCGACACTCGGACCTACTTGCCGTGCGCGCGCAGCTGGTACAGCCCCTCGGTCTCGACGACCACGACACCGTTGGCGTCGGTCACCACGGCCTTGAGCGTGTAGTCGGCCTTGCCCTTGGCCTCCGCCTCATCGGCGATGCGCGCGATCTCCTCGGCCGACAGCGACGCCTCGGCCCGCACATCGGTGGCCGCGGGCTTGCGGAAGGTGATGCGCAGATCCTTCACCAGCGGGAAGTACTTGCTGGTGTCGAAGCTCGCGATGGCCAGCGCGCCGCCGAGCACCTCGGCGACGGTGAACAGCACCCCGGCGTACATGACGCCGAAGTGATTGCCATTGCCCTCGATCGGCACCGAGGTGGCCGCGAAGCCGGGGCGCACCTCTTCGGCGCGCACGCCCATCTTGTGCGCCACCGGAATCGTGAATTCCAGACCACCGTTCACGACCTCGTTCAGCGGCGGGGCGTCGTTCGCCATGCGGACCTCCTCGTCCTGGATACGGCCTACTTACTGACGTAGTGCCAACAAGATGAATCATTGCGGTTGAGAGGGTCGTGGCGCAACTCCCTCACGATCTCACGTGAATCCGGCCACATCCGGGCAAATCATCCTACGATCCATCTAGTATGCAAGTTGTGTCCAAGACGTATTCAGCCGCCGAGCGGGCCTACCGCGAGATCAAGGAACGCATCCTCTCCGGCGATCTGCCGGGCGGTGAGCTGGTCAGCGAAAACGAGATGGCCGGCGAACTCGGCACCTCCCGCACCCCCGTGCGCGAGGCGTTCCTGCGCCTGGAGACCGAGGGCTGGATGCGGCTGTACCCCAAGCGCGGCGCGCTCGTGGTGCCCGTCCCGTCCCACGAGGCCGAGCATGTGATCCATGCCCGCTACATCGTGGAGACCGGCGCGGTCGACGCGCTCACCCGGGTCGCCCGCGCGGGCCTGCTCCCCCGGCTGCGCGAATCCCTGGACCGTCAGCGCGATCTCGCCGACGCGGGCGATCTCGACGAATTCGCCATCGTGGACGCCGATTTCCACCGCGAGTACGTGGTGGCCGCCGACAACCCGCTGCTGACCGGCTTCTACGACTCGCTGCGCGAGCGCCAGCGCCGCATGAACAGCGTTGCGCTGCACCGGGGCGAGACCAACCCGGAGCGAATCATCGAGCAGCACACCCGACTCGCGAACCTGATCGAAGCCGCCGACGCCGCCGGTTTCGCCGAAGCACTCGCCGAGCACCTGACCCACGTGCACGGCGTGACCCTGAGAGGACTGTGATGGCGACGCTGACATCGGTCGGCACTGCGGCAAGATCCATCGGCACCCACCCCAAGGCGTGGCTGGGCGTCTCGGCCGCGATCTTCGCGATCGCCTGGGGCGGAAACGAATTCACCCCCCTGCTGGTCATGTACAAGCGCGACGGCCTGTCCGTCGCCACCGTGGACCTGCTGCTGTTCGAATACGTGCTGGGCATCATCCCGGCGCTGCTCATCGGCGGACCCCTGTCCGACCGCTTCGGCCGCCGCCCGCTCATGCGCCCCGCACCGGTGATCGCCGCGCTCGGCTCGACCCTGCTCGCCTTCGGATCCGCTTCCGTCCCCATGCTTTCCGCGGGCCGCGTGCTCTGCGGCATCGCCCTGGGCCTGGCCATGGCGGTGGGCTCGAGCTGGCTCAAGGAGCTCTCCCAGCCGCCCTACACCGCGGAAACCGTGTCCGGCACCGGCGCTCGCCGCTCGGCCATGAGCCTCACCGGCGGCTTCGGCATCGGCGCGGGCGTGGCCGGCGTGCTGGCGCAGTGGGCGCCGTGGCCCGACACCTTCGCCTACCTGATCAATGTCACGCTGTGCGTGCTGGCCGCGGCGTGGCTGCTCCGCGCACCGGAAACCACTGCCCCGCAAAAGAACCCGGGCCGCCTGCTGGACGACCTCAAGGTTCCGGCCGTCGCGCACCACCGCTTCCGCACCGTGGCCCTGCCGCTGTGCCTGTGGCTGTTCGCCTCGTCGGCCGTCGCCTACGCGATCATGCCCACGCTGATGATGCCCAAGGTGCACGGCGCGCCGATCGCCTTCTCCGCCTTCATCACCGTCGTCACGCTGGGCTGCGGCTTCGGCATCCAATCGGTGGCGCGCCGCATCGACCGGCCCGGCACGCTGCGCCTGCCCGTCCTGTCGCTGACCCTGGTCATCACCGGAATGCTCTTGGCCGCCGCCGCGGCCGCCACCCTGACCATGTGGCTGACCGTCCTGACCGCCATCGCCCTGGGCATGGGCTTCGGCAGCGGCCTGGTCGCGGGCCTGCTGGAGATCGAGCGCATGGCCCGCCCCGACGACCTCGCGGGCCTGACCGCCGTGTTCTACGCGGTCAGCTACCTGGGCTTCGGTGTCCCGGCCGTGATGGCGGTCTGCCACGACGGAACCGGCATCGGATACCCCGCCATGTTCGGCGTGCTCGCCGCGGCGGGCGCGGTGTGCCTGGGCATCGTCGGCCGGTCCCGTCCGGCCTGAGCTACCGCAGGCTCTCCGGCAGCCGGAAACGGTCGCCGTACCGGTCCGCCAGCTGATCGGCGCGGGCGATGAAAGCCGCACGGCCGCCGGGATATCCGGTGACGAACTGACGGACGCCGCCGGACCAGGCCGGGAAGCCGATGCCGAAGATCGAACCGATATTGGCATCCGGATCCGAGGCGATGACACCCTCGTCGAAACACTTCTGCGTCTCGATCGCCTGGATGAACAGGTAGCGGTCGATCAGATCCGCGAAGGGCGCGGACGGCGTGCGGCTGGTCTCGAACTCGCGCCGCAGGCCGTCCCACAGCCCGGCCCGCTTGCCGTCGACATACTCGTAGAAGCCCGCGCCGGCGGACTTCCCGGCCCGCTCGAACCTGTCCATGAGCGTCTCGAGCACCAGCGACGAGGTGCTCACCGACTCCGCGAGCGCGAAGCCCTCGGCCGCCGCGGCGGCGACGTTCTCGGCCATGATCTTGCGAATCGTGCCGAAGCTGAGCTCGTCGGCGACCTGCAGCGGCGCGGCCGGATACCCGGCCTGATAGCCCGCTTGCTCGATGATCGCGGGATCGACGCCCTCCGACAGCATGTGCATGGCCTCGAGGATGTACATGCTGAACACCCGGGTGGTGAAGAAGCCGCGGCCGTCGTTCACCACGATCGGGTACTTCTTGATCGCCAGCGTGTAATCGATGACCCGCGCGAGGGTTTCGTCGGAAGTCTTCTCGCCCCGGATGATCTCGATCGGCTGCATCGCCTCCACCGGCGAGAAGAAGTGGATGCCGATGAAGTCCGCGGGCCGCTGCACCGCCTCGGCCAGCCCGGTGATGGGCAGCGAGGAAGTATTGGACCCGAGCACGGCATCCGCGTCGACGATCGATTCGATCTCGGCGAACACCTTGTTCTTGAGTTCGGTGTTCTCGAAGACGGCCTCGATGACGAAGTCCACGCCCGCGAAATCGGCGGCGTCGGCGGTCGGGTGGATGCGGCCGAGCAGTTCCTTCGACCTCTCCTCGGTGGTGCGGCCCTTGCGTAAAGCCTTGGCCTCCAGGTTCTCCGAGTAGGCCTTGCCCTTCAGCGCGGCCTCCGGGGTCACATCCTTCAGCACCACCTCGATGCCCGCCTTGGCGGTCACATACGCGATGCCCGCGCCCATCATGCCCGCGCCGAGCACACCCACCTTGCGGGGCACACGCTTCGGAATACCCTGCGGCCGTGCGCCTCCCGACTGCACATGCTGCAGATCGAAGAAGAACGCCTGGATCATGTTCTTCGCGATCGGACCCGTCACCAGGCTCACGAAATAGCGGGCCTCGATCAGCTGCGCGGTCTCGAAATCGACCTGCGCGCCCTCGATGGCGGCGGCCATGATGGCACGCGGCGCGGGCATGTGCTGGCCCTTGAGCTGCTTGCGCAGATTCGCCGGGAAGGCGGGCAGGTTGGCCGCGAACGCCGGGGTCGAGGGCGTGCCGGCGGGGATCTTGTGGCCCGGCACATCCCACGGCTGCACGTGCGCGTCCGGATTGGCCTTGATCCACGCCTTGGCTGCGGGCACCAATTCCGCTGTCCCACCGACCAATTCATCGACCAGCCCGACCTGCTCGGCCTTGGTGGGCTGCATGCGATCACCGGTCAGCAGCACCTGCATGAGCGCGTTCTGAATGCCGAGCATGCGCATGGTGCGCACCACACCGCCCGCGCCGGGCAGCACGCCCAGCATGACCTCGGGCAGCCCGATGACGCTGCCGGGCACATCGGCGGCAATGCGGTGATGGGTGGCCAGCGCGAGTTCCAGGCCACCGCCCAGTGCCGCGCCGTTGATGGCCGCGACGACCGGCTTGCCGATCTTCTCCAGGCGGCGCAGATCGTTCTTGATCCGCATCGACCCCTCGAGCAGCTCCCGCGCGTGTTCCGGCCCGGCCTGGATGATCTGGGTGAGATCGGCCCCGGCGAAGAAGGTGCTCTTGCCGGAAGTGATGACCACACCGGTGATCTCGTCGATCTCCGCCTCGAGCCGGTCGACGGTCGCGCCCATCTCCGCGACGTAGGCGTCGGTGAGGGTATTGGCCCCCGCGCCCGGATCGTCGATGGTCAGCACGACGATCCCGTCCGGGTCACGCTCCCAGCGAATGATGTTGCCGGTCATGGCCGTTGTCGAATCCGCCACTGTCAGACCCTCTCGATGATGGTGGCCACGCCCATGCCGCCCGCGACGCACAGCGTGATCAGGCCGTAGCGGCCGCCGGTGCGCTCGAGCTCGTCGAGCACGGTGCCGACCAGGATGGAGCCGGTCGCGCCCAGCGGATGCCCCATGGCGATCGCGCCGCCGTTGACGTTGTACTTCTCGTCGGGAATCCCGAAGTGCCGCTGCACCTTCAGCGCCACCGCCGCGAACGCCTCGTTCATCTCGAAGACGTCGATCTCGTCGATGGACAGCCCGGCCAGCGCGAGCGCCTTGTCCACGGCGGGAATCGGGCCCTCGAACATGAGGACCGGGTCCGCGCCGCTGGTGGCGGTGGCAACGATGCGGGCGCGCGGCGTCATACCCGAGGCCGCACCGGCCGCGGCGCTACCGACCAGCACCAGCGCCGCGCCGTCCACGATGCCGGAGCTGTTGCCGCCGGTGTGCACATGGTTCACCCGCTCGACGAACGGGTACTTCAGCGCAGCCACGGCGTCGAAACCGCCGAACTCACCGATCCCCTCGAAGGCCGGGCGCAGCTTGCCCAAGTCCTCGACGGTGGTGGACGGCCGCACGATCTCGTCCTGTTCGAGAATCGGGATGCCGTTGATATCGCGCACCGGCACAACCGATTTGGCGAAGCGCCCCAGGCTCCACGCCGCCGCGGCGCGCTGTTGGGAGCGCACCGCGTAGGCGTCCACGTCCGCGCGGGTGTACCCCTCGATGGTGGCGAGCAGATCGCACGCCACACCCTGCGGAATGAAGTAGTTGTCGTAGGCGGTGGCCGGGTCGTAGGCCATGGCCCCGCGGTCGCTGCCCATCTCGACGCGCGACATGGATTCCACGCCGCCCGCGATGACCAGCTCGTCGAAGCCGGAGCGAATCGCCTTGGCGGCCACATTGACCGCCTCCAGCCCGGATCCGCAGAAGCGGTTGAGCTGCACGCCGCCGACGGTATCGGGCAGCCCGGCCGCGTTCACCGCCGTACGGGCGATATCCATGCCCTGATCGCCGATGGGTGTCACCACGCCCAGGACCACATCGGAGATGCGGTCCTCTTCCAGATCCGGAAACCGCTGCCGCAGTTCGGAGATCAGGCCGACGACCAGGTCGATCGGCTTGACCCCGTGCAGCGCCCCGGTGTTCTTGCCCTTGCCGCGAGGCGTGCGAATCGCCTCGAAAATGTATGCCTCGGTGGTCATTTCGATTCCCCTACAGCGAGCGGGAGATGATTTCCTTCATGATTTCGCTGGTGCCGCCGTAGATGCGGTTCACCCGGGAACCCACGTACATGTTCGCGATCGGGTACTCCATCATGTAGCCGTAGCCGCCGAAAAGCTGCAGGCACTTGTCGACCACCTTGTCGGCGGTCTCCGCCGCGAACAGCTTGGCCATCGACGCCGTCGACGGATCGTTCTTGCCGTCGATGTACTGCTGAATCGCGTAGTCGACAAGGGTTTTGATGGCCAGCGCCTCGGTCTTGACCTCGGCCAGGGTGAAGGCGTTGTGCTGGAACTTGCCGATCGGCCGCCCGAACGCCTCGCGCTCCTTGGAGTAGCGCAGCGCCTCGAGCACCGCCGCCTCGGCCAGCGCCGAGCACAGGCTGGCGATGATCAGCCGCTCCCGCGCCAGCTGCTCCATGAGCTGGTAGAAGCCCAGCCCCTCCTGCGCGCCGAGCAGATTCGCCACGGGCACCCGCATATCCGAGAAGAACAGCTCCCGGGTGTCCTGTCCGTGCTGACCCATCTTCTCCAGCACCCGCCCGCGTTCGAAGCCTGGCAGATCCGCGGTCTCGGCCACGATGAGCGAGACGCCCGCCGCGCCCTGGGACGGGTCGGTCTTGGCCACGATGACCAGCAGATCGCAGTGGGTTCCGTTGGAGATGAACGTCTTCGAGCCGTTGATGACGTAGTGGTCGCCCTCGCGCACGGCGGTGGTGCGTACCGATTGCAGATCGGATCCGGTGCCCGGTTCGGTCATGGCGATGGCCAGCACCAGGTCACCGCTGATGATGCCCGGCAGCCACTTCGCGCGCTGTTCCTCGTTGCCGTACTTGTAGATGTAGTGCGACACGATCGGCGAGTGCACCGAGAAGCCGAAGGCATTGTCGTGCGCGTAGACCTGCTCCTCCTGCACGATGGCCTGGTATCCGAAATCGCCTGCCAGGCCGCCGAATTCCTCGGGCAGGTCCAGGCCGAGCAGGCCCGCGGCGCCGGCCTTGTTCCAGAAGTCGCGGTCCACCATGTGCTGCTTGTTCCAGCGCTCGCGGTTCGGCGGCACCTCCTTGCGGAAGAACTCGGCCGCGTGCTTGCGCAGTTCGCGGTGCTGATCGGTCTCCCAGGTGGGGCGGTAGTCGGGGAACAGTTCGGACATCGGTGTCTACTCTCCGTTGTTGGTGCGAATACCGTTGAGCGGTAGGTCGTCTCGGGCCGCGATGGCTTCCAGCTCGGCAATGGTCTTGTCGGCGAATGCCTTCCGGAAGCTCTCGTGCGTCCCGTCGGCCCCGAAGGTCGCCAGCGCCCCCATGAAGAAGTGCGGCTCCACCGCCCCCAGCGCGATGTGGCCGTCGGCGCATTCGTAGATGCCGTATCCGGGGAAGGCTCCGCCCAGCACCGCCCCGGCGCCCATGAGCCGGTACTTGACCGCGTCACCGGCGAAGGCGGCGGCATCCTCGAGCGCCACCCGATACGGCTGTCCCACACCGGTATTCACCCGGCGCACGAGGGCGGCCAACGCGGTCGAGACGGCCCGCTCGGCGCCGAGCATGTCGGCGACGGGCACGGTCGGCATGTGCGGCGGGGTCAGGGTGCCGTGCACGGCTTGGTAATTCAGGTCGTGGCCGGGCACCTCGGGGTCCTCGGCGTGCCCGATGATCTCGATGAGGGAGAGCTCGGAGAACTTCTCGTGCGGCTGCGCGAGCCCCAGCCGGGCCAGCGCCGACGGCCGCATCGAGGTGATCAGCAGATCCGCCGTGGCCAGCAGTTCGTCGAGCTTGGCGCGATCGCCCGGCTGCTTCACATCGAGGGTGACGACCTGCTGGCTCGCGATCAGCCGCTCGTACCACCGCGGCGCGGCGGCCGCGAGCGGATCACCGGTGGGCGGCTCGACCTTGATCACGGTCGCGCCCAGCTCCGCGAGCCGGGCGGCGGCCAGCGGTCCGGGCAGGTTCACCGCCAAGGACACGACTTCGACACCGGCCAGAGGAAGCACCGCTGATTCATCCATATCGCGAACGATACGTTTGTATAGTCAATGGGTCAACAGTAGCGGATCTCGAGTACACATAGAATCGGCGGACGAATCGAACGAGCTGAGGGGCGATGCTGAATCCACGGGCCACCAATGAGGACCTGACCGCGAAGGCGCGCATTCGCAATGCGGCAATGGACCTTTTCGCCCAGTACGGCGACTCCCGCGTCTCGCTGCGCGCGGTCGCCGCGGAGGCCGGTGTCACCCTCGGCCTGGTCCAGCACCACTTCAAGACCAAGGACGGGCTGCGCGACGCGGTCGACAAACTGGTCGTGGACTACTTCGCCACCACCGTCGCCTCGATTCCCCCGACCGGCACCTCCGCCGAGGTGGCCGCGGCCCGCGACGAGGCGGTCCGCCAGATGCTGCAGGACAATCCGGCCGTCGTGAACTACATCCGGCGCTCGCTGCTCGAGCCGTCGGAGACCCGGCTGCACCTGCTCGACGCCGTGGTCGAACTGACCCGCAACGAGGTCGCGGGACTGCGCGAGGCCGGGCTGGCCTCCACCGACAAGCCCGAATCCGCCCAGATCGTGGCGGTCCTGCTCCGCCAGTTCGGCGAACTCCTGCTCGCCCCCATGCTCGACGCGGTCTGGGAGCGGGTCTCCCCCGACAACCCC
>NZ_BAAFGR010000220.1:0-10677 GCF_041154655.1 Nocardia sp. JMUB6875 | reverse complement strand
CATTTATCAGGCGTGTCCCGGAGATCCAGATGTCCGCCCATCCGGAGAAATCATGTCCGCCAGCCCGGACTCACATGTCCGCCCACCCGGATTATTCAGCGTCCGCTGGCAAGCCGGTGAACTTTCTTCTTGTTCACCTCGCTGCCCTCGTCGAACCGCAACGCTGCCCACGCACGGCGGAACCCGTGCCCTTGATGTTTCGTGGCGTAGGAACGCAGCCAGGCCCGCAAACCGGCATCCGGATCTTGCGGGGTTTGCGCGGCCGGCAGCCGCCGATAGGTCGATCGGTGAAGCCCAACAACCTTGCACGCCAACCGTTCCGACATGTCCTTGACCTGTTTGAGCATGTCCACGGCGCGGCGCTTGGCCGCTGGGCTCAGAATTTTCCCTTGGCGATCTCTCGCAGCGCGTCCTTCTCCAGCTCGGCATCGGCCAGCAACCGTTTCAACCGAGCGTTCTGCTCGCGCAGCTCCTTGAGCTCCTTGGCGGCATCGGTGTCCACACCGCCGTACTGGCGGCGCCAGTTGTACATCGTGGCCGCCGACACCCCCAGCTCCGCGGCGGCTTCCTCCCCGGTCTTGCCCGCCGCGATCAGCTCATCGGCACGGCGCAGCTTCCGCACGATCTCCTCCGCGGAATGCCGCTTGCGTCCTGCCATGTCACTCAGTGTCCCTTCCAGCCCTGACCAGGGCCAACAGGACTCTAATACCGAGTGGTCTCATTCACTGGGGACGGGCCACAGTGCCGCCCACGCCCGCCGGAACCCGTGCCCTTGGTGTTTCGTGGCATACGAGCGCAACCAGGCCCGCAAGCCAGCGTCCGGATCGGCCGGGGTCGCCGCGATCGGCAGCCGGCGGTAAGTGGAACGTGCCAGCCCAACGACCTTGCACGCCAACCGTTCCGACATGCTCTTGACGTTCTTGAGCATGTCCACGGCGCGGCGCTTGGCCGCTGGGCTCAGAATTTTCCCTTCGCGATCTCCCGCAGCGCGTCCTTCTCCAGCTCCGCGTCGGCCAGCAGCCGCTTCAATCGAGCGTTCTGCTCGCGCAACTCCTTGAGCTCTTTCGCCGCGTCGGTGTCCACACCGCCGTAGGAACGGCGCCAGTTGTACAGCGTCGCGGCCGAAATCCCCAGCTCGGCGGCGATCTCCTCCCCGGACTTGCCCGCTGCCGCCAACCCGTCGGCGCGCCGCAGCTTCCGCACGATGTCCTCCGCGGAATGCCGCTTGCGTCCAGCCATGATCCCTATCGTCCCTTCCAGCCCCTGATCAGGGCCAACAGGACTCTAATACCGAGCGGTCTCATTCACTGGGGACGGGCCACGGGATCCCGGACTTTGCGGAAACCTCGAGGAAGGTGACGATGTGGTTGGAGTCGCTGAATAGGGTGGGTTTGCTGATTCGGGCTTTAGGGACATGGTCGAGTAGTTGGAGCATCTGCGTTGCGGTGCGTTCGATAAGGAACCAGTCCATGGCTGCCTCCAGGAGTGCGGCGTCTTGGAATGGTGCGACGTTGGCTATGAGGAGGGTTCCGCCGGGTCGTAGCGAGTTGATCAGTGCCGTAGTGAGTGTGGCGGCGGTGTATCGGTCGAGGTAGTCGTAGAGTCCGGAGGAGGTGATGATGTCCGTGGGGGCGCCGGGTGTGTGCCCGGCGGCGATGATTTCGGCAACCGATGTTTGCTGGGTGTGGACTCCGAGATGTCTGTAGTCGTGATCGATAACGTCGAGCGATTCCCGATCTTGGTCGAGAGCCCATATGTCGGCGTACAGGCCGTCGTGGACGGATTGGCTGTCGGCGATTTCGCGCAGGTGTCCGGCGGCGACGGAGACCATGGTCGGGTTGGCATACCGGGTCGCATAGTGATCGAGTTGCTCACTGAGGGTACGGCGTCGCCAACGTGCGGCCTTGATCGCTGGCCGGTTCAGTGTGGCTTGGTTGAGCAGGGCGGTGATCGGATCGAGGTGCTGTGTCGACGGTTCGTGTAGGCGGTAGGCCATGTCGAGTAGGACTGCGTCACCGGCATAGCCACGTGGCTTGGTCAGGGCGCGGACAATGAACGGGTCGCGGCATAGCATGTCGGCGAGCGGGTGTTCTCGAAACCGGTGGCAGAACTCGTGCCACGCCGCCGGAGGCAGCTCAGCGCGGCATTGCGCGAGCCAGTCGCACAGTCTGTTGTAGGTGACCTGGATACTTTTGGGGTCGGACAGGTCGTGGTGATGCTCGTCTAATTCCCAGTCGATTGTCCGGATGTCCACGATTGTCATCGAGAGTCCTATTTAGCAATTTGGTGCTGTCCGTTGAGGACACGTTCGGCAAGACGTTGGGCCAAGTCGGCCACCCCAGGGCTGGCGGTGAGTTCGAGAACCGGGAAATCGTGACCGTACTGTCGTTGCAGCACTATCCCGAGTTGGGTTGCCATCAAGGAATCGACACCCAGGTGGTCAAGGCGACGGTGGCGGTCGATTCGCTCCGGCGTGGTCTGCATGATGTTGGCGACGATGGCGGTGAGGTCTTGCTCGATGGCTTCGAGTGCTGTAGGCGAGCCTGACAGTTTCGTGAGATCTGTGGGGGTGCGCCATTTTTCGGTGTGTGCTTCCGGTGTCGTGGCGGTCAGGTCGAATCGTGGGGCAGCGACGGTGGCGTAAGTGTCGCGTACCCGGGCCCAATCGGCTCGGCCGATGTGCACCGCGCAGAGCTCGGTGTCGGCCGTAACTCTGTCTAGGGTGTCGAAGGCTTCCGCTGTGGTGATGGCGCCGAATCCGAGGCGTTCGAAGGTGCCGATCATGTTGTTGCGGAGCATGTATCCCGAGTCTGAAATGGCGCCCCACTGGACCGCGAGACCGGGCAGGCCACTGGTGCGGCGAGCCGTGACGATGGCCTCCATCGCGAGATTCCCAGCAGCGTAACTGCTCTGGTTGATGTTGCCGACCAGGCCTGAGATCGAACTGTATACGAGGAAGAAGTCGACAGGATGGGTTCGGGTGAGCCGATCGAGGACCGTTGCGCCGACCAGCTTTGGCGCCAGGACGGCACGATGGTCGTCGCTGGAGACCTGTTCTATCGGCGCGTCGTGCAGAATCATCGCCGCGTGTACAACGCCGCGGACGGGGTGTCCTTGTGCGTCGAGGCGATTCCACAAGGCTTTCATTGCCTGGAGGTCCGCGACGTCGGCGGGGTACACCTCGCACACGACTCCCTGCTTGTGCAGATCGGCGAGCAGCGATGCGATGGCATCGGTGCGGCCGCTGCGGCTGATCAGCGCCAACCGCCGGGCGCCGCGACGGGCGAGCCAGCGGGCGGTTTCGGCACCGAATCCAGTGGTGCCGCCGACGATCGCATAGGTTGCGCGCGGGTCCAACCGCTCGGGCATGTGGGAGGTCATTTGTTGGGGTTTCGAAGAGGCCGGGTGGGACTGATCGAATGTGACGACGATCTTGCCGGTGTGCCGAGAGTGTTCCACGATCGATAGGGCTTCCTCGATCCGTTCCACCGGATAGACGCTGTAGGGAAGCGGGCTGTAGTCGCCTGCGGCCACTCGTGTTTGGATTCTTCGCACCAGCATTGCGGTTATCGGTCCGCCCGACAGCAAGGGCGTCACGTCCACACTGAAGAATGCGAGGCTTCGCGAGAATGGCCGCAGTGACAAGGCGGAGTCCTGCAGAAGGTCGCGTTTGCCGAGTTCGATGAATCGGCCGCGAGGCGCAAGCAGCTCGACGCTGTGATGGAGAGCGCTGCCAGCAAGGCTGTTCAGGACAATGTCTACGCCACGGTCTTCAGTGAGGGCGTGCACCTGCTCGACGAATTGCAGGCCGTGTGAATCCAGTACATGATCAGCGCCCATGCGTCGCAACAGGTCGCGCCGAGCCGGAGTTCCCGCAGTGGCGATGACCCGGGCGCCTGCCAGCTGTGCCTGTTGCAGCGCCGCCAATCCGACGCCGCCAGCGGCACTGTGGATGAGTAAGGTTTCGCCTCGCTGCAATTGGCCGCGGTCCTCCAGGCCCTCCTGAACGGTTACGAAAACTAGCGGAAGCGTCGCTGCGGCGGCGAAGGTCATGGTGTCGGGTATTCGGCCGACACAGTCGGCGCTGGTGATCACCTGGGATGCAAAGCATCCCGGTGCCAGTGCGAATACACGTTCACCCACCCGCCATTCGCTGACGCCCGGTCCTACCTCGGTAATGTATCCGGTGCACTCGAGCCCGAGTAACGGATAACCGGTGTCGTCAGCGGTGGTCACCGCGGGCATTCTGCCGGTTGCTACGAGAACATCCCGATAGTTGATCCCCACAGCTTGGACCGCAATCGCGACCTCACCCGCGGCCGGCTTTGCGGTCGGCATCGGCTGCCACCGCAACCGATACGATGCCCCGACTGCCGAGGCCGCCAGTCGGCTCGGCGACCGCTGGAAATCTGGTGTCGAGTTATCAGCACCGCCGAGGTCTGCGACTCGTGGGCAATATCGCCCGGCGGGTGTGAGGATGACCTCGTCCTCGTCCGATTCGGCTTGTAGCTCCGCTGCCAGTAGGCGAGCGCGTTCGGACGCCGAACAAGCAGCTATGCAGACCCGCCTGACGGTCAACATGGGGAACTCATTGGCCATCGTGCGAGCCAACCCCCAAACGGCGGCTGCCACGGGATCGTCGGGAACGGGCCCCATGGTGCGTGCGGCGACCGCGACTGTGATCGTTGGACCGGCGTGGTCAGAGCGTCCGAACGCGGCTGCCAGCGCACGTAGCATCGCTGCGTACTGCACAACCTGCTCGACAGCTGCACCGTCGGCCACGGCCGCGCACTCGGTCACGACGATCACATCGGTGGGCTCGTCGGTGATCTGGTGGAGTGCATCGCCGCAGGAGTTTCTGCGGGACAAAAGTTTCCGCCACTCGTCGGCATCGACGCTTGCCGATGTTGTAACCGTCGCCGTTGGCGTTTGGTGACGCAGCTCGTCGGCCAACCCCCAGGTGTCAACGGAGTCGCATTCCGCATCGAACATCGGAGTTGCCACGAACCACGCTCGACGGCTGGGAGGAATGGCAGGCGTGGGTTGGCTGCGCGGAACACGATGGGCCAGCAAGATCGAATAGTCGTCCCGGGCAGGCGGCTCCTCGTCGCCTACAATGGCGATGTCGTCGAATCCGTTTTGCTGCAACAGATCACGCCATTGGCTGGGTGTCAGCAGTGGTGTCTCCGGCCGTAACCCGATGTCGGTGAACTGCCAAAAACTTTCCAGCAGCCCGAAACTTGACACCAACAGATGAGTGTCGTGGGCCTCCAGTGCGAGCAGGGTGCCGTCGTCACGTAACAGCGCGGCGATGGCCTGCAACGACGCCGCTACGTCCGCGGTCGCGTGTAGAACGTTGGAAGCAATGACGAGGTCGAAACTTCCTTCCATAAGCCCGGATTTGGCGGGGTCATTGAGGTCGAGTTGCCGATAGTCGAGGTAGGCGTATCGGGAGAACCGTTGGCGGGCGGCCGGGAAGAAGGCGGCGGTGACATCGCTGAAGGTGTACCGGGTTCTGTCAGCAGGAAGGAGAGGTAATAGTTGGGCGGTGGTGCCGCCGGTACCCGCGCCGACCTCCAGGATGCGGACGGGACTGGCTGCGGGTCGCAGTGTCAGCCAAGCCCGCATCAACTCCTGGATTAGGCGGTTGTGGTACTGCAGGATTGGCGCGTTGGCATAGTAGTGCTCGGCCAACCGATCCGTCGGCGAGAACAGTAGGTCCATCGGATCCTGGTCTCCCCCTAACACTGCAGCAAGACGGCTACCACAGTGTGCGGCGACCATCAGGTCGGGTGCCATCCGCGGGAACTCACGGATCAGCTGCCGGTACAACAATGTCGGATCCGGTTTCGCGGCGAGCCGCCACATATCAGGTCGTTTCGGTCCAAGGCTTTGAATGAGGTTCTGCGCTCGACCGAGGCCTACCAGCTGGTCCAGCAACATGCGCGATCCAGGGTGCGAGGATGCGACTGCTGCCAGGTCTGTCATAGAGAAACTCGGCCCGTCGACCGCGCTGCTGATGGCATCGACGGCGAATTGGGCCAATAGAGTCTTGTAGCGCGGTTCGAATTCGATGTAGCCGTCCGTCCGCCAAGCCTGAGTGATGTACGGTACTACCGTCCGCGATTCGGAGACCACCTCTGATGGACGTGGTACCGGCACGACGACATCGGATTGCGACACAGCGGGCGTCGGTAGTATGCGGGTGACATGAATGCCCACCGGGGCAGTCGAGGTGAGGGCGCTGCGGCGCATGACACAGTCCCGCAGCTGCATCGCCACCACACCATTACCCTCGACCACATCGACGTCGAAGGTCGCCTGCCGGGCATCGACGGTATGCGCAACTACCTGCACATAACCGTGGGTGGGCAGTGTGTCGAACCACGGCCGGACGGTACCGATCTCGACAGGGAGGTACGGGCGACCAGCGAAATCAGGCAACAGCGCGACCGCTGCCTGCAGCGCTCCGTCGAGCACCGCCGGGTGCGCGCCGTAGCGTGCGACAGTGAGGTGGGACGGCGTCACATAACGTGCGAGGACGTACCCCGGCCGTTGATATAGCTCCTCTAGAACCCGAAAAGCGGGGCCGTAGTCGAGTCCGAGTTCTCGTGCTCGGGCGTAGAAGCTCGTACCTGATGTCGCGGTCAGGTCGGCGCGCGCGCTGTCGATGTCGAGCGGCTGCGGATGCATTGCGGAGCGACGGCGTATGCGGCATCGGGCATGGGTCGACCAATCCGTACCGTTGGTAGAGCTGACTCGTCCGGCTCCGTCATCGGCGCGCACTTCGATCTGGACTGTGGTGTGTGCGGCGGAATCATTCCATGCCGCCACCAGCGCCTTGGTAACTTGCAGATCCCTCAGCTCGATGGGGTAGTCCCGGTCGGTTCTCCCGGCCGTCAACAGCATTTCGGCATACGCGACGGCCGGCAGGATCACAACACCCGCAATACAGTGATCGCCCAGCCACCCTGGATGGTCCGGCCGTACATCAACCTGCCAGGTAGGATCGGGAGCTGACCTCCGGAACCCGAGTAGCGGGTGATCCGACTTTTCCTCGTCGGCGCTTCTGCGTAGCCACCACTGGGGCGCGCCGTGGTAATGGTGTTCCCGCTGCCACGGATAGTTTGGCAGATCCACGACGCTTCCCGGAGTGGGATACCATGCGGTCCAATCGATTTCGGCTCCACTGGCGAGAATTGCGGCGACCGTGGTGTCCAACTCGCCGGGACCGCCCTCGCGCCGCGAAAGTGTGTGTAGTACCTGCACACCAGGCGATGTGCTCGTGAGCTTGCGCAGGTATCCACCGAGGGTCGGATGCGGCCCGATCTCCACCAATACGTCGCAGCCCAGGTCTGTCATCACGTGATCGATCGCCTCGGCGAACCGGACCGGTTGGCGAATGTTTCGCCACCAGTGCTCGGCGACCACGGTGTCACCAGCGATCGTTGTTCCGGTCACGATCGACACCAAGGGCACGGTCGTACCGGTCGGCGCCAGATCGCTTAACTCCCGCAGCAATTCGGTGCGGATGGTGTCCATGGATCGGCTGTGGAACGCATAGTTCAAGCCGAGATCACGGACGAACACGCCTCGGTCCACAAGCTCTGCCGTCAGAGCCGCCAATTCCTCTGCCTCGCCGGCCAGCGTCACATCCTGGTAGCTGTTGACACCGGCGATCTCCACGCCCGGATACGCACGCAGCTCGAACTTTGCCTGTTCACTCGATAGCGCTACCGCCGCCATGCGCCCTCGGCCGTAGGTCGTCGCCTGGGCCGAGCTGCGAGCCGCGATGACCCGACAGGCATCGCGCAGATCCAGTGCACCAGCACAATAGGCCGCTGCGACCTCGCCGACGCTATGACCCACAACCGCTGCCGGTCGGATTCCGCGCTGCCGCAACGATGCAACAATCCCTAACTGCACCGCCAACAGCAGCGGTTGCGCCACCTCGGTCCGGGCCATTCGCGCCGGATCGGGATCCTTCAATTCCCTCAAGACCGACCAGCCCAGCATCGGCTCCAGCACCCGGTCGATTTGTGCCACCATGGCCCGAAACTCGGCATCGCCGTCCATCATCGTCGCGCCCATACCAGGCCACTGCGATCCGTTTCCGGAGAAGACGTACGCGATTCGTCCAGTCCCGGCGCGTATTCCGAGAGCGCCCCGTCGTGGCAACTCCCCGGAACCGATCCTGGACAGCTCCTCGACAGCCTCTGCAGGTGAATCCGCCAGTACCACAGCGCGTTCCGCATGCGCACCCCGGCGGCAACAACTCGTCCACGCGAAGTCGTACCACCCCGCCGATTGCGCCTGCCCGGCCAGATACCCCAGCGCCGCAGCTGTTTTCCGAGCCACCTCGCGAACACCCTCTGGTGTGCGAGCCGACACCATCACCGGCAATGGCGACACTTCTGGAATTTGTGCGATTGCCGGAGTCGGCGCTGGAGCCAGGACCACATGGGCGTTGACGCCGCCGAAGCCGAAAGAATTCACCCCCACCACTCGGCCGGCCTCGGAGTTCAACGTACGATACTCGGTGGCGGGTTCCAGATTGAGGTCGGCGAAATCTATTGCAGGATTCAACGGCTCGGCATGCAACGTGACGGGAACCGCGCGATGACGCAATATCGTCAAACCCTTCAACACACCCGCGATGCCCGCCGCCGACTCGAGATGGCCGATATTGGTCTTGATCGATCCGATGGGCAACCGACCCACCGTACGGTACTGCCCCAATGCCTGTCCCAGCGCTTGACATTCGGCCGGATCACCCACGGCTGTTCCCGTACCGTGCGCTTCGACGTACGCAAGGTCGTTCGGTGACAACCCGATTCTGGAGTAGAGACTACTGAGAAGCTTCTTCTGCGCAATTGGATTTGGATGCGCCAAACCAGGAGTAAGGCCGCAACTGTTTACTGCTGTGCCGACAATGATCCCATGAACACGGTCGCCCTCCGCGAGCGCGTCGGCGAGCCGCTTCAAAACTATTACCGCACCACCCTCGCCGCGCACATAGCCGTCGGCCAGCTTGGAAAATGTCCGGCAGCGACCGCTCCGAGACAGCATCGATGCCTTCGCATAGCCCACGAACTCCAACGGGTTGATCATGACCTGTACACCAGCAGCCAGCGCCAGACTGCACTCACCAGACGTCAGCTGTCGACATGCGAGATCTACCGCCACCAGCGACGAAGAACAGGCAGTATCGACAGCCATCGACGGACCTCGTAGATCGAACACGTGCGACAACCGATTGGCCGTATTGCCGACCGATGTGCCGGTCATGGTGTAGGCGTCGATACTGTCTGGATCGCGTTGCTGCAGATCGCTGTAGCCGTGGGCTGAGGCGCCCACGAAGACCGAGGTTGCCGACCCGGCCAAGCACGCGGGATCGATACCCGCATCGTCGAACGCCTCGCGACTCAATTCCAGCAACAACCGTTGTTGAGGGTCAATCCGGGTCGCCTCGCGCGGCGAAATGCCAAAAAAGTCCACATCGAAGCCGGTGATATCGTCTAGGAACCCGCCGGCCATGACGTACGAACGTCCAGGACTGTCAGGGTTGGGATCCTCGAACTCCGCCGCATCGAATCGCTCCTCCGAAGGGGTCGACACTAGGTCGCGCCCATCACGCAGCGCTGCCCACAGCGCCTCGAGAGAATCGATCCCACCCGGAAGTCGGCATGCCACACCAACGACCGCTACCTCGGTGCCCGAGAATGGGGGCACCTCCCGCTTCGCCAGTCTGGACGTTACTCTCGCGAAGCTGCCGATACGCATCAGATCTCCATCTTCGAAAGTCGGTCAATAGGCATGGCGATGATGTATGCGGCGTGACGGCATCGGGCTCGAAGAGTTCAAGTTCAGCAAGCCAACCAATATTGCGTGTGTTGTTGCGCCCCAACGTAATCGGGATGGAGATCACGGGGAAATTCAACGGTAGCGTGGGCAGTTACAGAGTCATCGTTGACCTGACGCCCTTGCCGTCCAACGGTGCCGACCGTCGGTCGACGTCCACCGATACCATCCTGCGGCTCGTCTTCCGTCCACACATACACGAGACCAATCCAAAAGGCAGTTGTCGTCGGAACTGGCCACATCCCGCATATGGACTGTAGTCCAAGACAATGCCGAATCATCCAATTCCAGTTGTGCCCCAAATCCACCAAGAGTTGGCGCGTGATTCCTGGGCGAGGTTGGATCCGATTCGACGTAACAGGTTGAGGTTGCCCAGGTTTGGCGTGGTCGCCTACCGGACGCGGTTCGATTGCCGGCAGCCGCACCGCCATCGGCGGAATCGGTCGCAGGAGGCGCGCGGAGCCTGATCGGTTCGGCACCGCCGTCGACAATGCTTGGAGTACTCCGATGTCGACTGCGCAATTGTCGAATCATGCTGGTGATCATGAGGTTTCGCATGTTCGAATGGCGAACTCGTTGCCGTTGCGGGAGCGGATCGCCGCTTTGCGTGCGTCTTGTCGAATCGGTGCGGCAGGGTTGTGACGAACATGCGACGGTGTGGCAGCATGCCAAAGGCAAGCTGACCGCGTTCGAACGCATCGAATTGCTGCTGGACACGGGGTCGTTCACCGAGATTCAAGGTTTGCGCCGCCACCGGTCCCCCGCAGTCGGGTTGGACGATCGTCGGCCATACGGGGCCGGGGCGGTGTGCGGGTG
>NZ_BAAFGR010000219.1:0-10757 GCF_041154655.1 Nocardia sp. JMUB6875 | reverse complement strand
TCGTTCTGTCCGACGGGCCGGTGGTCGCGCAGGGTTCGGCGGCGGGGCTGACCGAGGCGGGGCCGCTCCGGTATAGGCTGGTGCTCGGCGGGGACGCGGAATGGCTACGGGGGTTCGGCGGGGTCAGTGTGGTCGAGATCAGCGGGGGGACAGCGATTGTGGAGTTGACGGATACGACGACGGACAAGGTTTTGAGCGAGGCGCTGGCGCGCGGGTCCGTACGGGAACTGGCCGAGCTGCGGCCGTCCGTGTCCGACATCTACCGAGAGGCTGTGGCATGAAAGACGATTCGATGCCCACGGGTGTGTGGCGGCTGGTGGCGCAGCGGGAGATCTCGGTGAAGCTGCGGGATCGCAATTTCCTGATCTCCACCGCCATCACCATTATCGCGATCGTCGCGTCGCTGACCGTCAGCGGATTCCTCAGCGGCCGAACCGAAACCATCGATATCGCGGTCACGGGTTCGGAGGCGAGCCAGGTGGTGGAGCTGGCCGGACAGCTGGCGCACAGCGGCAATGCGAAGGTCGACTTCGCCGTGCACGAGGTCGCCGATGCCGCCGCGGTCGAGAAGCAGGTGCGCGACGGTGATGTGGACGCGGGCCTGGTGCCCGACCAGCCCACCGGGTGGCGGCTGCTCGGCAAGACCGCCGAGAACGACAAGGCCGACACCTACATTTCCGCGGCGGCGCAGCAGCTCGCGTTCCAGCGGAATGCCGCGGCCGCGGGCATTTCGGCACAGCAGCTCGCCAGCGGCGGCGCGGTCACCTCGACCGTGCTCGAACCCCACGCCGTCGATCCGGGCCTGGCCAAGGTGGCCGGGTTCGTCATCGCGCTGCTGTTCTACATGTCCGCGGTGCTGTTCGGCCTGGCCATCGCCCAGAGCGTGGTGGAGGAGAAGCAGAACCGCATTGTCGAGATCCTGGCCAGCGCGATTCCCCTGCGCCAGTTGCTGATCGGCAAGGTGATCGGCAATACCGTGATGGCGCTGGGCCAGCTCGCCCTGTTCGTCGGCGCGGGCCTGATCGGGCTGGCCGCCACCGGCAAGGCCGACCAAGTCTCCCGGATCGGCGGCGCGGCAGTCTGGTTCGTGATCTTCTTCCTGGTCGGCTTCCTGGCCCTGGCCAGCCTGTGGGCGGTCGCCGGCGCGCTGGCCACCCGCAGCGAGGATCTGCAGTCCACCTCGACGCCGCTGACCATGCTGATCATGATCGTGCTGTTCGCCGGAATCTTCCTCTCCGGCACCGCGCTTCGCATCGGGTCCTATATCCCGCTGGTATCGGTGGTCGCCATGCCCGGCCGCCTGGCCGCCGGAACCGCCGCCTGGTGGGAGCCGGTGATCGCGCTGGCGATCATGGCGGCCGCCGCCTACGGCACGGTGCTGGTCGCCGAGAAGATCTACCGGCGCTCGCTCATGCAGACGCAGGGGCGGCTCACCATCCGCCAGGCGCTGGCCCTCGAGGACTGATCGCGCCCTCGAGGGTCGGGCTCAGTAGTCCTCTGACCCACCGTCATCCGAGGCGGGCGGCTCGTCGCCGCCGCCTCGGATGGTCCAGAGCAGGCCGTCGAGTTCGTCGGGCTTGATGAGGACGTCGCGGGCCTTGGAGCCTTCGGAGGGACCGACCACTCCCCTGGTTTCCATGAGGTCCATGAGGCGGCCCGCCTTGGCGAAGCCGACGCGCAGCTTGCGCTGCAGCATGGAGGTGGAACCGAATTGGGAGGTGACGACCAGTTCGATGGCCTGGACCAGCAGGTCGAGGTCGTCGCCGATATCCGGGTCGACGTCCTTCTTCTCCCCGGCCTTGGCGGCGGTGACGCCCTCCTGGTAGTCGGGTTCGGCCTGGGTCTTGGCGAAGTCGACGACCGCGGCGATCTCCTCGTCGGAGATGAACGCGCCCTGCAGACGGGTCGGTTTGCTCGCGCCCATGGGCAGGAACAGGCCGTCACCCATGCCGATCAGCTTCTCCGCGCCCGGCTGGTCGAGGATGACTCGGGAGTCGGTCAGCGACGAGGTCGCGAACGCCAGGCGGGACGGGACGTTGGTCTTGATCAGACCGGTCACCACGTCCACCGACGGGCGCTGGGTGGCCAGCACCAGGTGAATGCCCGCGGCACGGGCCTTCTGGGTGATGCGGACGATGGCGTCCTCGACATCGCGCGGGGCCGTCATCATGAGGTCGGCGAGCTCGTCCACGATCGCCAGGATGTACGGGTAAGGGCGATACACCCTTTCGCTGCCCAGCGGCGTGGTGATCTGGCCGGACTTCACCTTCCGGTTGAAGTCGTCGATGTGGCGGACCTTGCTGGCCTGCATGTCCTGATACCGCTGCTCCATCTCCTCCACCAGCCAGGCCAGCGCGGCGGCGGCCTTCTTGGGCTGGGTGATGATGGGCGTGATCAGATGCGGAATGCCCTCGTACGGCGTCAGTTCCACCATCTTCGGGTCGATCAGGATCATCCGTACCTCCTCGGGGGTGGCGCGGCACAGCAGCGAGACCAGCATCGAGTTGACGAAGCTGGACTTACCGGAACCGGTCGAACCGGCCACCAGCAGGTGCGGCATCTTGGCCAGGTTCGCGGTGACGAACTCGCCCTCGATGTTCTTGCCCAGGCCGATCACCAGCGGATGGTGATCATTGCGGGTGCCCGGGGACTTCAGGACGTCGGCCAGGCGCACCAATTCGCGGTCGGCATTGGGCACCTCGATGCCGACGGCCGACTTGCCCGGAATCGGGGCCAGCAGGCGCACGTTCTCGGTGGCCACCGCGTAGGCGAGGTTGCGGGCCAGCGCGGTGATCTTCTCGACCTTCACGCCCGGGCCCAGCTCCACCTCGTAGCGGGTGACCGTCGGGCCGCGCACGAAACCGGTGACCGCGGCATCGATCTTGAACTGCACCAGCACCTCGGTGATGGCCTCGATCATGGATTCGTTGGCCGCGCTGCGCTTCTTGGGCGGATCGCCGTCGGTGAGCAGGTTCAGCGAGGGCAGCGTGTAGTCGCCGTCCACCTCGCGGTCGGTGACGAACTCCAGCTGCTGCGGTTCCGGCGGGGGCGGGGTCTGGTCGACCACCTTGGGGACGGGCTTGCGCGGCTTGGCCTTCGGCTTCTCCTCCGCCGGCGCGATGTCCTTGGCGTCCTGCAGCGGGGGCTCGCCG
Organism: Nocardia sp. JMUB6875; assembly: GCF_041154655.1. NCBI lineage: Bacteria > Bacillati > Actinomycetota > Actinomycetes > Mycobacteriales > Nocardiaceae > Nocardia > Nocardia sp. JMUB6875. The sequence continues at coordinate 7,605 of NZ_BAAFGR010000219.1, read as the reverse complement.
ATGATCTCGGTGACGGCGTCGGAACCGCCGAACTCGTCGGGCGGGTAGTTCTCCGTCGGAGTCTTACCGCGGCGCTTGCGGACCTCGGGGCGGTGCAGCGGGAAGCCGTCCGCGTCATAGTTTTCCGGGTCGTAGAGGCCGTGTTCCTCGGAGTAGCTCTCGTATTCGTCGCCGCCCGCGCCGGTGCCGAAGATCTCGCGCATGCGCTCGGGGACGTCACGCACCTGGGTGCCGGTGAGCAGCAGAATGCCGAAACCGATGGCCAGCATGAGCAATGGAACCGCCAGGAAGGCGCTCAGGCCGTCCTGCAGCGGACCGCCGACGACATAGCCGACGAAACCGGCGGCGTGCTCGCGACCGTGCTCATCGGACGGCGAACCGGCCGCCATATGCCACAGGCCCAGGATCGGCAGGCCCGCGAGCAGGCCGCCCAGCACCAGCCGGGGCCGGATCTCCGGATGCGGTTCGGTGCGCATCAGGATCACCGCGATGCCGACCGCCACGAACGGCAGTGCCGCCGAGGCCGATCCGGCCACCCAGCGCACCGCGGTATCCACCCAGTGACCGACCGGGCCGCCCGCCGAGAGCCACACCGCGGCCGCGATGATGAACGCGAAGGCCACCAACCCCAACGCGATCCCGTCGCGCCGATGCCCGTGCTCGATATCCCCCGCCCGGCTCATCGCGCGGGTCGTAGCGCCCAGGCCCTTCGCCGTCACGTTCCAGGCACTGGTCACCCCGCGCCGAACCACCGCCAACGGCGCGGTATTCGACTGCCGCCGGGGTGCGGGCCGCCGCGCCGGAGCCTTGCGCGCCCGTCCCTTCGCTGGCGTGCGCGGGCCGCGAGACCGGGGCTGTGCAGGAGCCTGACCCCGCGCAGTCCCCCCTCGCGTACGTGACGTTCCGGAGCGGGCCTTACCTGCCATGCGTCCCAGGCTAGCCGCTCGCGCCCCACCCGGACCATCCGCAACACCCGACCCACCCATATCGGACATGTGGCGCTCACTACCCGAAACCCGCGTTTCACCGGCGCGCAACCGGTCCGAGGGCAGGGGTCAGCGGGTCGCGCGGACCGGGGGTTCGACGGTCGAAGCGGTCACGGCCGCGGCGAATTCGGGGATCTGGTTGGCGGCGGTGCGGTAACACTCGGCGGCGTCGAGGGTGCGGCCCAGGCGGCGCAGGGCGGTGTAGCGGACCAGCAGGTTGTGGGTGTAGAGGGCGCCCATTCCTGCGGAGACGCGGGTGGCCTCGGCTCGTTCGGCGTGTTCGGCGGCCTGGTCGAAGCGGCCGTCGGCGAGGTGGGCGCGGGCGGCGCGGGCGTGCACGATGGATTCGATACGGGTAGTGCCGAAGCGGCGCGCCAGCGCCAGCGCCGTATCGAAAAGGCGGTTGCCGCGGTCGAAATCGCCCTCGGCGCTGAGCACCCAGGCGGCCTCGATCAGACCCCACACGATGTGGCGGCGGACGCCGGGCCGGTCGTCGGCCACCACCGCGCGGGCCGCGGCGGCCAGCGAATCGCGATTGCGCCCGGCCGCCGAATAGGCGCGAGCCAGCAGCGAATACGCGACCCGCACGCATTCGGGGCTGCCCTCCCGGCGGGCCATGGTGAGGGTGTGGGCGAAATGGGTGCTCGCGCGGGCCGGTTCGCCGTCGTGCAGGGCCAGCAGCCCGGCATAGGCGTGGATCGCGCCCGAGGCCCACGCGTCGGTGTCCGGATCGTCCTCGAGCAGCAGCCGATTCACGTGCTCGGCCGCGCGATGCGGCTCGTCCAGCTCGCCGAGCAGGGCGAAGACCAGCGACAGCCGGGCGCGGCGGGCGGCCACGGCATTGCCGTCGGCCTCGATGGCCTGGGCCAGATCCTCCAGCGTCTTGGCCGGGTCGATGCTGGCGTCGGAGGCGAAACCGGTCTCGGCGACGGTCAGCGCCAGGTCCGCGGCCAGCACCCGGTGGTGCGGGGTGCCCGCGATGGCCAACCGGTAGAGCGCGTTCAGGTTGCGGCGCTCGATGGTGAGGAAATCGCGGGTCGAATCCAGGTCGGGCAGGCGGGTGCCCGGGTGCGCGGTCGGGGCGAGGCGCAGCCGCAGACCCGGATGGCGCACGCGCAGGACCGTTTTCATGGTGGCCAGGTAGTAGTCGAGCAGCCGGGTGGTGACATCGGCGTCGGACTCGGTGCAGACCGAGTTCTGGCGTGCGAACAGGCGCATCAGGTCGTGGTAGTGGTAGCGACCGCGGCCGGTCGACTCGAGCATGCCGCGGTCCACCAGTTCCTCGCACAGATCCTCGGCGATGAATTCGACGGTATCGAGCACGGCGGCCGTCGCGGCCAGCGGCAGATCGGGCAGATCCGCCACCGCCAGCAGCCGGAACGCGCGGGCCGCGTCGACGGGCAGCAGGTCGTAGCCCGCGCGGAAAGCGGCCGTGAGCGCCAGATCTCCGGCGCGGAAGCGGTCCAGGTCGTGGCGTTCGGCGGCCAGGCGCTCGGCCTCGGAGACCACCGTCCAGCGCGGGCGGGCCGCCACCCGGGCGGCCACGATGCGCACCGCGATGGGCAGCAGGCCGCACAGTTCGACAATCCGGCGCACCGCCTCGGGCTCGGCGTCCACCCGGGCCCGGCCGACGATGCGCGCGAAAAGTTCCACGGCCTCGTCGGTTTCGAGCACGCGCAGCGAGGCGGGGCGCACGCCGGGCAGGGCGGTCAGCGGGCGGCGCGCGGTCACCAGCACCGCGCATCCGGATTCGCCCGGCAGCAGCGGCGCGACCTGCGCGGCGTCACTGGCGTTGTCGAGCACCACCAGCATGCGGCGGCCACTGATGGCCGACCGGAACAGCGCGGCCCGCTCGGCGACCCCGATCGGAATCTCCTTCTGCGCCACGCCCAGCGCGCGCAGGAACGCGCCCAGCACATGCTCGGGATCGGCGGGGGCGCTGCCCGCGCCGCACAGGTCCACGTACAGCTGCCCGTCCGGGTAGCGGCTGCGAATCCGGTGCGCCACATGCAGCGCCAGCGCCGTCTTGCCGACGCCGCCCATGCCCGAGATCGCCACCAGCGGCGGCGCGGTCGCGCCGAGCACCGCGCACAGCTCCAGCACCAGATCCTGGCGGCCGGTGAAATCCGCTGTGTCGGGCGGCAATTGGGCCGGGCGGGGTGCGACGACGGCGATCGGCGCGGTCGCGCACTCCACGGCGGGGATCTCGTCGGACAGGATCTGGCGGTGCAGTTCGGCCAGCGCCGGGCCGGGCTCGATGCCCTGCTCGGCGACCAGCAGCTTGCGGATGCGCTGATATTCCTCGAGCGCCTCGGTGCGGCGGCCGGCGCGGTAGAGGGCGGTCATCATGAGCCCGCGCAGCCGCTCGCTGTGCGGGTCGCAGGTGATCAGCGCCTCCAGATCGGCCATGGCGTGCGAGAAGTCGCCGCGCTGCACGGTCAGCTCGATCAGGTCTTCCTCGAGGACGCGGTGCAGTCGACGCAACCGGGCACGTTCGGCGGCTGCCCAGGGACCGGGCACGCCGGTCAGGGGATCACCGCGCCAGGTGTTCAGGGCCGCGCGCAGGGCGGAGTCCGCGGTTTCCAGGCATCCCGCGGCGCGGGCCGCCGTGGCCTCGGCGCGCAGGCGGTCGACGTCGTCGACATCCAGTTCCAGCGCGCCCTCGAGGCGGTATCCGCGCGATTCCGAGGAGAGCAGCATGCCGCCTTGGGCGGCCAGGTGCTTGCGCAGCGCCCATGCGTAATTGCGCAGCGCGCCCACCGCCGAGGAGGGCCGCTCCGCGCCCCAGATGCCGTCGGCCAGTTCCTCGATCGACACCGTGCGCCCCCGCGCGCACGCCAGCATGAGCAGCGCGGCCTGTTGCTTCGGGGGCATGGGCGGGATCGGCACGCCATCGGACGTCAACTCGACCGGTCCGAGAACCGCCAGTTGCCAAGACATTGCCTACCACCTCATCACACACGGGCCGCTGCCGAGTACGCAAGCTACCGCTCGTCGCGTGATCGTTTCATGACCGGTGTTCAGGCCGCCACTCCGGCCCGTGGGAACGCCGTCTCACGGGCCGGGATGTCACACGCTGCGGTCGAGGGCGTGGACCAGCGCCACGTCCTCCGGCGCACCGGTCGCCTCGAGCCGGACCTCGTTGCGGCCGAAGGCGTGCAGCAGCAGCTCCGACGGCGGACCGGCCAGCACCACGGTGCGGTCACCGGCCTGGCGGGCGATGGTGCGGCGGCCGTCGGGCGTGGTGAGCGCGACAGTAACCGGCGATTTGCGATATGCCATGCGCGCCAAGCCCTGCAGGACCTTCCAGAGGCGGTCCTCGTCGGCGGCCGGGAGGGTGCGCGGTTCCCAGCCCGGCGCGCCGCGGCGGACGTCCTCGTGGTGGACGAACATCTCGGTGAGGTTCATCAGCGAGTCGACCGGGCGCAGATAGAACGGCGGGCCGCCGCGTACCTCGTCGAGCAGCTGCTCGAAGGGGCGCTGCGTCACCTTGCGCTGCACGCGGTCCAGGTACGGGGCGAAGGGCTTCAGCAGGATGCCGGGTGCGGCGTCGGGGCGGCGCTCGCGAACGACCAAGTGCGCGGCCAGATCTCGGGTCGTCCACTCCCCGCACAGGGTGGGCGCGTCCGGACCGGCGTCGGCCATGGCCTGGACCAGGGCCTGGCGCTCCCGTTGAGCCATACTCATAAGGCTGACCTTAGTCCGACGGGTCTGAATATGCACGGCACCACTTTTTGGGTCGGCGTCCGGTGGCGGTTCCACAAACACAGAACCGGGTTGGCGTCAACGATTCCGTATCGGTAGCTTGATCGTTCGGTCCATAGGGTCGTGGACTCGAATGCACAAGAAGGGCAACACCTTGAAGAAGATCGTCAGCGGCGCAGCCGTGATGGTCGCGACTGCCGGTTCCCTGCTCGTGGGCACCGCCGCTCCGGCCAATGCCTACCAGGACTACAACTACGGCGCGATCGCGCTGTCGGTGTCCACCGGTCGTATCGGCTACTCCTACGACTATTCCGACAGCCCCTCGGCGCAGAACGCCGCCATGAGCTCGTGCACCTACAACGACTGCAAGATCGTCGCGAAGTTCGCGAACGGCTGCGGCGCGATCGCGTACTCGTCGCGCGACGGCTACTACACCTTCGGTGCGGCGTCCTCGCGCATCGCCGCGAAGAACCAGGCGCTGAACCGGAACTCCGGCGGCGCCACCATCATTCACTGGAACTGCACCACCGGCTACGAGCTCTGATCGAAAAATGGGGAGTATTTCGTTGAAGCACAACATCTTCCGCGCGACCGCCGCGCTGGTGCTGGCCACCTCGGCCCTGGGCCTGGTGGCCTGCAGCAAGTCCGATGACACGAGCAAGGCCGCCACCACCACCTCGGCCGCGGCCAAGCCCGCCGGGAAGTTCTCCGGCGACACCGACGGCGGCGACGGCAAGCTCACCGGTGCGGCCCCCGCCCCGACCACCGTCGCGGATCTGGCCAAGCCGAGCGTCGCGGACCTGAACGACAAGGTCACCAAGGCGTTCGACCCGGCCATCGACTCCAAGACCAAGACCGATTGGATCGAGGACGCCGCCCTGGATCCGCAGCTCGCCCAGAAGCTGGTCGACGCCGCCAAGGCCAACAACGTCAAGATCAAGATCACCAAGGTGGGCGATCCGGCCGACGGCAAGCTCAAGGCCGACGCCGACGTCACCATCGACGGCAAGCCGGTGCAGAACGCGACCGTCTCCTTCGTCGCCGACGGCACCGACTGGAAGATCGACCACAACTACGCGTGCTCGATCGTGAAGGCCGCCAAGCTCGACTCCGCGGCCTGTCAGGATAAGTAGAAACTCTTGTAGTTCCTGCCCCAGGCGGGGTGCCGCCTCCGGCGGACGTGAATCGGCCCCGGCAGCCAAGCTGCCGGGGCCGATTTCTGTTGCCCTGCTTCGCCTTCGGCTAGACGCCGATGACCGTGGGGACGATCATCGGGCGGCGGCGGTAGGTTTCGGCGACCCAGCGGCCGACGACGCGGCGCACGGACTGGGCGATGCGGTGGGTGTCGGTGACGCCCTCGACGGCCAGGCGGTGCAGCTCACTTTCGACGAGTTCCTGTGCGCCGGTGAGGGCTTCGGGATCGTCGGAGAAGCCGCGGCCGGTGACCTCGGGGGTGCTGACGGCCTTGCCGGTGGCGGAGTCGATGGCGACATTGATGGAGATGAAGCCGCCCTCGCCGAGCACCAGGCGGTCCGAGAGGGTGGATTCGCCGACGTCGCCGACCGACAGGCCGTCGACGTAGACCTGGCCGACAGGGACGCGGCCGGTGATGGAGGCGATGCCGTCGACCAGGTCGACCACGACGCCGTTCTCCGCCAGGATGACCCGATCCTCGGGCACGCCGGTCGCCACCGCGAGCGCGCCGTTGGCGCGCAGGTGCCGCCATTCGCCGTGCACCGGCATGGCGTTGGTGGGCCGCACCGCGTTGTAGAGGTAGAGCAGCTCGCCGGCCGAAGCATGGCCCGAGACATGGACTTTCGCGCTCTGCTGGGTGACGACGGTGGCGCCGAGACGCGCCAGGCCGTTCACGACCGCGAAGACCGCGTTCTCATTGCCCGGGATCAGCGAGGAGGCCAGCACCACGAGATCGTCGGGGCGGATATTGATCTGGCGGTGGTCGCCGCGCGCCATCCGCGACAGCGCCGAGAGCGGCTCACCCTGCGAACCGGTGGAGATCAGCACCAGCTTGTGCACCGGCAGATTCGCGGCCTGATCCAGATCGACCACCAGGCCGTCCGGGATATCCAGGTAGCCGAGGTCCTGCGCGATCTGCATATTGCGGACCATGGACCGGCCCACGAAGCACACCCGGCGGTCGTAGCGCTGCGCCACGTCCACCACTTGCTGGATGCGGTGCACGTGAGAAGCGAAGGAGGCCACGATCACTCGGCCCTTGGCCTTGCCGATCACATTGTCGAGCACCGGCCCGATCTCGCGCTCGGGCGTCACGAAGCCCGGCACCTCGGCATTGGTGGAGTCGACCAGGAACAGGTCGACGCCCTCGTCGCCCAGGCGGGAGAACCCGGCCAGGTCGGTGAGGCGGCCGTCGAGCGGCAGCTGGTCCAGCTTGATGTCGCCGGTGTGCAGCGCGATGCCCGCGGGGGTGCGGATCGCGACCGCGATGGCGTCCGGGATCGAGTGGTTGACCGCGAAGTACTCGCAGCCGAACGGGCCGTGCGTGGTGTGCTCGCCCTCGGTGACCTCGAACAGGTTGGGCTGCAGGCGATGTTCGCGGCACTTGGCCGCCACCAGCGCGAGGGTGAACTTCGCACCGATGACCGGGATGTCGCGGCGCAGGCGCAGCAGGAACGGCACCGCGCCGATGTGATCCTCGTGCCCGTGGGTCAGGATCACCGCGGCGATATCGTCCATGCGGTTCTCGATCGGACCGAAGTCGGGCAGGATCAGGTCCACGCCGGGCTGCTGATCCTCGGGGAACAGCACACCGCAGTCGACGATGAGCAGCTTGCCGTCGTACTCGAAAACGGTCATGTTGCGGCCGATTTCGCCGATGCCGCCGAGCGCGAACACCCGCAGGCCGCCCTTGGGGGCCTTGGGCGGGGTGCCCATGGCG
>NZ_BAAFGR010000218.1:0-10869 GCF_041154655.1 Nocardia sp. JMUB6875 | reverse complement strand
CCATCACCAACGTCCCCCTCCCCGACCCGGTCCAGGGCCCCGAACCCGCCGAGACCGACGAGGCCGTCACGCCCGCCGAATCCGCCGCGCCCGTCGAGGCCGCCGCTGCGGAGGAGCCCGCTTCGCCGACGGAAGCGTCTACCGAGGGCGACACCGCCGCTGCGGTCGAGCCGCGAGCCGATGCCGTCGAGCAGGCCGTCGAAGCCGCCGAGCAGGCGGGTGAGGCCGCCGGGGACAAGGGCGCCGGTGAGGTTGCGGAGCAGCCTGTTTCGGATGAGGTCGCCGCGGAAGAAGCCGCCGAGGCCGCCGTTGCCGCCGCGGAGGTCGCCGCCGGCGCCGAGGCTGCTGTGGCAGCGCGTGCCGCTGCGCCGAGCATCGCGCCCGAGACCACTGCTCCCGCCGAGGCTCCCGGCATCGCCGAGATCGAGCCGACTTCGGGGCGTCTGACCCGGCTTCGGGGTCGGCTGTCGCGCTCGCAGAACGCCGTCGGCAAGTCGCTGCTCGGCCTGCTGGGCGGTGGCGACCTCGACGAGGAGTCGTGGGAGGAGATCGAGGACACACTGGTCATGGCGGATCTGGGTACCGCCAGTACCGCTGTCATCGTCGACCGGCTGCGGGAGGAGATGGCCGCTCGGACCGTTCGGACCGCGGCCGAGGCGCGGGCCCTGCTGCGCGGGGTGCTGATCGAGGCGCTACGGCCGGAGTTGGATCGGTCGATTCGGGCGCTGCCGCATGATGATCATCCGTCGATCCTGCTGGTCGTGGGTGTGAACGGCACCGGAAAGACCACTACCACCGGCAAATTGGCGCGGGTGCTGGTCGCCGATGGGCGGCGGGTGCTGCTGGGTGCGGCGGATACGTTCCGTGCGGCCGCCGCGGACCAGCTGCAGACCTGGGGTGAGCGCGTCGGCGCGGAGACCGTGCGGGGCAAGGAAGGTGCGGATCCGGCAGCGGTCGCGTTCGACGCGGTGTCGGCGGGTATCGATCGCGGGGTGGACGTCGTGCTCATCGACACCGCCGGTCGCCTGCACACCAAGACCGGTCTGATGGACGAGCTGGGCAAGGTCAAGCGCGTCGTCGAGAAGAAGGCCAAGGTGGACGAGGTCATCCTCGTGCTGGACTCCACGGTCGGCCAGAACGGGCTCATGCAGGCCCGGGTTTTCGCCGACGTCGTCGACATCACCGGTGTTGCGCTGACGAAGCTGGACGGAACCGCCAAGGGCGGCATCGTGTTCCAGGTTCAGCACGAGCTCGGCGTTCCGGTGAAACTGGTCGGTTTGGGCGAGGGCGCGGATGATCTTGCTCCGTTCGAGCCGGGAGCCTTCGTCGACGCCTTGCTCGGATAACGGCCCCTCAACTGCACCGATACCGAATTCAACATCATCCTCACAATGTCGTCGTAACAGTGGCGCGGTTTCGGAAACGTGACCGCAACACTGCAATCTCATCCGTTCACCTACGCGAAACGCCGCAGGATCACGGAGGAAACACCGACTGACGAATCTCATTGCAGGCTTATTCGCAGGTTGCTGCGGGGCTGACGATGAGGAGGACAGTAAGGTGGCGTTTCCCATAATCGGTGCGGCCGACACCGGCGACACCGCATGGATGCTGGCGAGTTCAGCACTCGTGCTATTGATGACACCCGGACTCGCGTTCTTCTACGGCGGCATGGTCCGCTCGAAGAACGTGCTGAACATGATCATGATGAGCATCAGCGCGATGGGCGTGATCACCGTCCTATGGGTGCTGTACGGCTTCTCCGTGGCGTTCGGCGACGACAAGGGAAACCTGATCGGTGATCCGCTGCAGTACTTCGGCCTGAAGTCACTGATCGGCGGCACCTACCTGGCCAGTGCCACCGACCCGGCGGTCAAATCGGCGATCCCGCTGGCCGGCACCGTGCCCGCCACGGTCTTCGTCGCCTTCCAGCTGATGTTCGCGATCATCACCGTCGCCCTGATCTCCGGTGCGGTCGCCGACCGCCTGAAGTTCGGCGCCTGGGTGCTGTTCGCCGCCGTCTGGGGCACCGTGGTCTACTTCCCGATCGCGCACTGGGTCTTCGCCTTCGACGGCGTGACCGGTGAGCACGGCGGCTGGATCGCCACCAAGCTCAAGGCCATCGACTTCGCCGGTGGTACCGCGGTCCACATCAACGCCGGTATCGCGGGCCTGGTCCTGGCGCTGGTGCTCGGCAAGCGCAAGGGCTGGCCGCAGACCCCGATGCGTCCGCACAACCTGCCGTTCGTGATGCTCGGCGCCGGTCTGCTGTGGTTCGGCTGGTACGGCTTCAACGCCGGTTCGGCCGTCGGCTCCAACGGCATCGCGGGCGCCACCTTCATCACCACCACCGTCGCGACCGGTACGGCCATGCTGGCCTGGCTGCTGGTCGAGAAGATCCGCGATGGTCACGCCACCTCCCTCGGCGCCGCCTCGGGCGTCGTGGCCGGTCTGGTCGCCATCACCCCCTCCTGCTCCTCGGTCAACGTGGTCGGCGCGCTGGCCATCGGTGCGGTCGCCGGTGTGCTCTGCGCCCTGGCGGTGGGCCTGAAGTTCAAGTTCGGCTTCGACGATTCGCTCGACGTGGTCGGCGTGCACCTGGTCGGCGGTATCGCGGGCACCCTGATGGTCGGCCTGGTCGCCGCGCCGGAGGCGCCCGCCGCGGTCACCGGTCTGTTCTACGGCGGCGGCTTCGATCAGCTGATCAAGCAGGCCGTGGGAGCCGGTGCGGTGCTTGCCTTCTCGGGCATCGCGACCCTGATCATCGCGCTGGCGATCAAGTTCACGATCGGCCTCCGGGTGAATGAAGAAGCCGAGTTCACGGGCTTGGACGAGTCGGAGCACGCAGAATCGGCATACGATTTCGCTGCTGTGGGTGGTGCGGCGCGCACCGCCGCCGTCAAGGAGGCATGACGAAAATGAAACTGATCACTGCGATCGTGAAGCCGTTCACCCTGGAGGACGTGAAGACCGGGCTGGAGCAGGCGGGCGTGCTGGGCATGACCGTCAGCGAGGTCCAGGGCTACGGCCGCCAGAAGGGCCACACCGAGGTCTACCGCGGTGCCGAGTACTCCGTCGACTTCGTCCCGAAGGTCCGGGTCGAGGTGGTCGTGGACGACGCCTCCGTCGAGAAGGTCGTCGAGGTCATCGTCGAGGCCGCCCGCACCGGCAAGATCGGTGACGGCAAGGTCTGGGTCGCCCCGGTCGACGCGATCATCCGGGTGCGCACCGGCGAACGCGGGTCCGACGCTCTGTAAATCGGATGCGGTAACTCGAGAGCGGATCCAGTGGCGGCCCCGGCCCCCGTCGGTGTCGAACCGGCGGAGGCGGGGCCGCCCCCATGTGGGGCGACGAACTGAATGAGATGGGTGGTGGGTTGTGGGTTTTCAGCAAGCACGCGACGAGAAGGCCGAAGCCGACAAGGTTTCAGGTGGCGCTTCGGATCTGGTGAAGGCCCGTGACCAACTGCTGAGCGAGCACAGCGGCGCCAACGGCCGCACGACCCGCTTGGATGCCGAGGCGCTGCGGGAAGCGCTGGTGGACCTGTTCGAACTGTGGCTGACCACCAAGGGCCACGAGGTCGGCATCACCGCCGACAGCGGGCTCGCGATCGTGGCGGTGGGCGGATTGGGCCGCCGGGAAATGCTGCCCTACTCCGACCTGGATCTGGTGCTGCTCTACGACGACATCGACCCCAATCGGGTCGCCGAGGTCGCCGATCAGCTCTGGTATCCGCTGTGGGACGCCCACATCAAGCTCGATCACAGCGTGCGCACCGTCCCGCAGGCGCTGCGCGTGGCCTCCGACGATCTCACCGCCGCCCTGGGCATGCTCGAGGCGCGGCACATCGTCGGCGACGAAGGCTTGAGCAGTCTGCTCATCAGCGGTGTCCGGCGGGACTGGCGTGCCGGCGTCAGATCCCGTTTCGACGCGCTGATCGAGCAGGCGCAAACCCGTTGGCGCAGAAGCGGAGACGTCGCCCACCGCGCCGAACCCGATCTCAAGAACGGCCGCGGCGGGCTGCGCGACATCCAGCTGCTCGACGCCCTCGCCATCGCACAACTGACCGACGCCATGCCGGGGCTCGGTCCGGAAGTGCCGGGCGGCGGGCTGAAACAGGCGCATCGCCGCCTGCTGGACGTGCGCACCGAACTGCACCGGGTGGCGGGCCGGGCCCGCGACCAGCTGCGGGCCCAGGACGCCGACGAGATCGGGGCGGCCCTGCGCATCGGGGACCGCTTCGACCTGGCCCGGACTTTGAGCGATGCGGCCCGCACCGTCAGCTACTCCACCGATGTCGGGCTGCGCACCGCCGGGAACGCGCTGCCCCGGCGCGGGCTCGCGCGACTGCGCCGGGTCCCGGTACGCCGACCACTCGATGAGGGGGTGGTCGAGCATTCCGGGGAGGTGGTGCTGGCGCGGGACGCACGGCCGCAGCGTGATCCGGGGCTGGTGCTGCGGGTGGCCGCGGCCTCGGCGCAGACGGGGCTGCCGATGTCGGCCACCACGCTCAACCGGCTCGGCGAGGACGCGCCCGAGCTACGCGAGCCGTGGCCCAAGGAGGCGCTCAACGACCTGCTGGTGCTGTTGGGCGCGGGCCGCGGCGCCGTCGACGCCATCGAGGCATTGGACCGGACGGGCCTGTGGGGCAGGCTCTTTCCGGAATGGGGCGTGGTGCGCGACCTGCCGCCGCGCGACGCCATGCACACCTGGACCGTGGACCGCCATCTCATGGAGGCGGTCGCGCAGGCCGGGGCGCTGTCCACCCGCGTCGCCCGCCCGGACCTGCTGCTGCTGGGCGCGCTGCTGCACGATATCGGCAAGGGGCGCACCGAGGATCACAGCGTGGTCGGCGCGGAGCTGGCCACCTCCATCGGAAAACGGCTGGGGCTCTGGCCTTCCGACGTGCAGACGCTCTCGGCCATGGTGCGCCACCACCTGCTGCTGCCCGATACCGCGACGCGGCGCGACATCACCGACTCCGACACCGTGAAGATGGTGATCGACGCCCTCGACGGCGACCCGCACCTGCTGGAGCTGCTGCACGCGCTGGCCGAGGCCGACGCGCTGGCCACCGGGCCCGGGGTGTGGAACGACTGGAAGGCCTCGCTCATCGGCGAACTGGTGCGCAACTGCCGCCGCGCCATGGCCGGCGAGGAGCCGCCCGAGCCGACGCCGATCCCGGACGAGCTGCGCGAGCGCGCGGAATCCGGTGGCGTGCACGTGGATCTGAAGCCGGGGGAGGGGCGCTACCACCACATCGTCACGGTGGTCGCGCCCGACAATCCGGGGCTGCTCTCGGATGCGGCCGGTGTGCTCGCCGTGCATTCGCTGCGCGTGCTCTCGGCGGAACTGGCCAGTGTCGGCTCCTCGGCCATCGACACCTTCGTCGTGGCACCGCGGTTCGGTGATCCGCCGGACCCGGGTCTGCTGCGCCAGGAGCTGATCCGCGCCATCAACGGCGATCTGGATCTGGCCTCGGTGCTGGCCCGCAAGGAGCGCGATGCCGGGGGCACGCAGCCGAGTCCGTTCGCGCAGGCGCAGCCGCGGGTGTTCTGGCATTCGACCGCCGAGCCCGGGCGGGTGCTGCTGGAATTGCGCGCCGAGGACCGCATCGGGCTGCTGAATCGGCTGGCCGCGGCGCTGGCCGAGGCCGGGGTGAATGTGGCCTGGGCGAAGGTGGTGACCATGGGTTCGGCGGTCATCGACACTTTCTGCCTGGATCTGGGCGCGAGCGACACGCCGGAGCGGCGGTCGGAGATCGAGGCCGCGCTGCTGGCGGTGGTGCCGCCGCAACAACCGAAGAAACCTCTCGAATCGGACAGCTGAATCGGATCTTCCAGCGGTTTTCTGATCAATCGCCCGGGGCTCGAATTAACTGGCAAACCGTACGTTTGCCAGTTAATGAGAATGTTGCAGATAATTTGCTGTAATACCGGTCGAGTGATCGGTGTCACACCCTAGTATTCGCGTGCAGATGATTATCACGTCCGGGTATCGGTCTGTGCCCGGGGCTCGTCGTTCCCGTAGCTGTAGCTCAGTACCCGTAGCTGTCGCGAGTATGAGGGGAGCAGGTCGGTGGCAATCGAAGTCGTCTCCGCGTCGATGATGACAAGCGATTTGACCTCACACATCGCCCGCTGCGTGGGCGGCGACCGGTGGGTGGTCTCCTGGCTCCCGGGCCGCACCCTGACCGGTCAGCAGGCGGTGACGGCCATGACCATCGCCTCCACCGTCACCGAGCACACCCCGACCGATGCCGAATGGGCGATGCTCGACGCGCTCGCGCTGGCGCTGGGGCTCACCGCCCGCGAGGCGGTCGGCATGGTGACCACCGAGAAGCACGATCTGCGCCGTCCGGGGCCGCGCCCGCGCTCGCTCGAATAACGCAGGTCCGAGCCTGGCGCAACGGCATCCCGCGGATCCCACTACCCTGGTATCTCGAGTGTCAGTCCCTCGAGATCAGGAGCGCATCGGTGTTCGAATCCCTTTCCGACCGGTTGGCCGGTGCCCTCAAGGATCTGCGTGGCAAGGGACGCCTGTCGCCGGCGGACATCGACTCGACCGCGCGGGAGATCCGCCTGGCCCTGCTCGAGGCCGACGTGGCGCTGCCCGTCGTGCGCGGCTTCGTCGCCAAGATCAAGGAGCGCGCCAAGGGCGCCGAGGTCTCCGCGGCGCTGAACCCGGCCCAGCAGGTCGTCAAGATCGTCAACGAGGAGCTCATCGCCATCCTCGGCGGCGAGACCCGGCGGCTGCGGCTGGCCAAGAACCCGCCGACCGTCATCATGCTGGCCGGTCTGCAGGGCGCCGGTAAGACCACCCTCGCGGGCAAGCTCGCCAAATACCTGAAGGGCCAAGGGCATACGCCGCTGCTGGTCGCCTGTGACCTGCAGCGCCCCGGCGCGGTCACCCAGCTGCAGGTCGTCGGCGAGCGCGCGGGCGTGCCCGTGTTCGCGCCGCATCCGGGCACCTCGATCGGCGGCGGCGAGAACCCGCTCGGCGTCTCGGCGTCGGATCCGGTCGATGTCGCGCGCGCCGGTATCGAGGAGGCCAAGGCCAAGCAGTACGACGTGGTCATCGTCGACACCGCCGGTCGCCTCGGCATCGACGAGGAGCTCATGCGGCAGGCCGCGGGCATCCGCGACGCCGTCAATCCGGACGAGACGCTGTTCGTCCTCGACGCCATGATCGGCCAGGACGCGGTCTCCACCGCCGAGGCCTTCCGCGACGGCGTCGGCTTCACCGGTGTCGTGCTCACCAAGCTCGACGGCGACGCCCGCGGTGGCGCGGCGCTGTCGGTGCGTGAGATCACCGGCCAGCCCATCCTTTTCGCCTCCACCGGCGAGAAGCTGGAGGACTTCGACGTCTTCCACCCCGACCGCATGGCCTCGCGCATCCTCGGCATGGGCGACCTGCTCACCCTGATCGAGCAGGCCGAGCAGGTCTACGACGCCAAGCAGGCCGAGGAGGCCGCCCGCAAAATCGGCTCCGGCGAGCTGACGCTGGAGGACTTCCTCGAGCAGATGCTGGCCATCCGCAAGATGGGGCCGATCGGCAACCTGCTGGGCATGCTGCCGGGCGCGGGGCAGATGAAGGACGTGCTGGCCCAGGTCGATGACAAGCAGCTCGATCGCGTCCAGGCCATCATTCGCGGCATGACGCCCGCCGAGCGCGCGAACCCGAAGATCATCAACGCTTCTCGTCGCCTCCGCATCGCCAACGGCTCCGGTGTCGCGGTCTCCGACGTGAACCAGCTCGTCGACCGCTTCTTCGAGGCCAAGAAGATGATGGGCGCCATGTCCCGCCAGTTCGGCATGCCCGGCGCCCGCGCCAACAAGGGCAAGGGCAAAGGCAAGAAGGGCAAGAAGGGCGGGCGCGGCCCCACCCCGCCCAAGGCGGCACGCACCGGGTTCCCTGGGATGCCCGGGCTTCCCGCCGGTATGCCCGACATCTCGAACCTGCCCGCGGGCCTCAACGAACTCCCGCCGGGTCTGGAAGGTTTCGACCTGTCGAAACTGAACTTCCCCAAGAACTGAGTTCCCAGAGCCTGATTCGGCCCCGCCCTTCCGGGCGGGGCCGAGTTGCTTTTCTAGTCCGTTGGCTGCGAGAGGATTTCGACGTAGCCGTCCGTGCCGTTCACCCGGATGCGCTGGCCGTCGCGGATCAGGTCGGTGGCGTGCTCGACGCCGACGACGGCGGGCAGGCCGTATTCGCGGGCGATCACCGCGCCGTGCGTCATCAGGCCGCCGACCTCGGTCACCAGGCCCGCGATGGCGACGAACAGCGGGGTCCAGCTCGGATCGGTGTAGGCGGTGACGAGGATGTCGCCGGGTTCGAGATCGGCCTGTCCGATATCGGCGACGACGCGGGCGCGGCCTTCGATCGTCCCGGCGGACACCGCCATGCCCGGCAGCGCACCCGGCGGCAGATCCTCGCGCCGGTAGGCGCCGGTGAGGGCCCGGCCGTCGGAGGTGAGGACTCGGGGCGCGGTGAGCGTCTGATACGTACGGAAGGCTTCCTTGCGCTCGGCGATGAGCCGCGCGTCCGCGCGCCGGGTGCGGACGACCTCCGCGAGTTCGTCGAAGCGCAGGAAGAAGATGTCCTCGGGGTCGGTGAGGACGTCGGCCTCCACCAGTCGCCGCGCCTCGGCCAGCAGCGCCTGCTTGTAGACGAAATAGCGGCTGACCATGCGGTACTTCGGGTATTCGCGATAGCCGGAGAAAGTGCGCACCCGCGCGATCATGCGCTCGGTCTCGGCGGCCTTCTCCTCCCCGTCGGGCAGGGCGCGCAGGCGTTCGAGCAGGCGCGCGGCGGTCTGCTCGGCCTCGCGCAGGCCGTCGGCGAAACGCCGTGCGCCCGCGCCCGGTTCGAAGTGCTCGATATTGCCGAGCAACGTCGGCACCAGGGTGGCGGGGCTTTCGCTCCAGCGCGGCCTGGTGATGTCGATCTCGCCCGCGCAGCGCATGCCGTACTTGTCGAGGAAGCCGTCGATCGCCGCCCGCGCTTCGGCGCCGCCGGGGTACGCGGAAAGTTCTTCCAGGAAGGCGGTTCCCGCGGGTTGCACGTGCTCGACCTGCCGCAGGTAGGCGATCATCTCCGGGTACGGCCGGATGGTGTCGGCGACGTCCAGCAGTGCCAGGCCCATCTCGGAGGTCACATTGCCGGGCACCGACTGGGTCAGCGCGTCGGCGGAGTTCTTCTCGCCCAGCCATTCCCGCAGCCGATCATTGAGCCACGCCGAGGCGTTCATCGCCGTGGTGATCATCTGCAGGCCGCGCGGTGTGAACAGGACCCGTTGCAGCTCAGGGATATCCGCGCGGATGAAGTCGAGCAGCTCCGGGCCGGACTTGGTGGCTATATCGCGTTTCAAGGTGGAGAGGGAGGCCTCGCTGTCGGCGATCACCTCGGCGACGAGCGCGGGATCGGCGTCCAGGGGCGGGGCCGCGGCGGCGCGCATCGCGGTGGGCGCGGCGGAATCCGGTTGCGGCACAACAGGAACGAAGCCACTGTCGATCACGGTCCGCAGCGCGTCGCCGATCAGTGGATCGGAGCTGCCGAGCCCGGCGATCAAGCCGTCGCGGGTCTCCGGGGAGGACAGCGGCTTGGTGACGTCCACGAACAGCCGCCCGCCCGCGTCCCGCATGGGCCCGCGGCTGGTGAGCTGCCACAGCGAAATGCCAAGGGGCTTCATGGCATCGGTCATCATCTGCTGGTGGCCGACCGACACGTAGACGTGGTTCTCGTCGTCATCGGCTTCGGGAATCGGAAAAAGCGTGGTGATCGGCCGACTCTGCACGATGCGGAAATCCTCACCGTCGAGACACCATTCGATGTCCTGCGGACTGCCGAAATGCACCTCGATACGACGGCCGAGCCGGGCCAGTGTCAGCACCTCCGCCTCGGTAAGCACCGGTGCGTCGCGCTGCTCCGCCACGATCTCCCGCACCTCGGTGCCGCCCGCCGCCACGGGCTCGATCGCGAGCTTCTTGCTGGCGATCGTCCTGGCGATGACCACCTCGTCGCGCACCTGGTACACATCCGCATTCACCAGCCCGGAGACAAGCGCCTCACCCAACCCGAAACCGGCATCGATCGACACCACCGTCCGATCGGAAGTGACCGGGTCGGCGGTCATCAAAATGCCCGAAGCGCGCGGAAACACCATCCGCTGAACAACCACCGCCATTCGAACCGCCCTGTGCCCGAACCCATTTCGAAGCCGATACGTCACCGCCCGCTCGGTGAACAGCGACCCCCAGCACCGCCCGACATGCTCGAGAATCGCCGCCCCTCCCACCACATTGAGATAAGTGTCTTGCTGCCCCGCGAACGACGCTGACGGCAGATCCTCAGCCGTCGCACTCGACCGCACCGCATACGCCCCCGCCGCGCCGAGCCGCTCGTGCGCACCGAGGATCTCGGCCACCACCTCCTCGGGAACGGGCAGTCTTTCGATCGTGTCCCGAATCTCCCCACTCAACGTCCGGATGGCGTCTTGATCGTCCGCCGTCGTCCGCGCGAGCTCATCGAGCAGATCCGCCAACCCCGGCGCATCCGCCACCGTCCGCGCGAACGCGTCCGTCGTGACACAAAACCCGTCCGGCACCGCGACGCCTTCGATCCGAGCCAGCTCGCCGAGATTCGCACCCTTCCCGCCCACGCTCGCGACCCGTGTCCGATCGATCTCCTCGAACCTCAGCACAAAGCTCATCCCGCAACTCCTCACCTGGTGTTTCGGCATTTCGCGAGCGATTATGGCCGGGACTGTAAGAACAACGGTGTAACTCCGAATCAAGGAGTGGCACATGGACTCTGATGTGAGGTCCGCCGTGTTGGCCGATACTGACGCGGTGGCCAGACCCAGGAAAC
>NZ_BAAFGR010000217.1:0-10945 GCF_041154655.1 Nocardia sp. JMUB6875 | reverse complement strand
GTTGGCGTTGGTGGCCAGCGCTATTCGGGCTCCGGCGTCGAGTAGGCGGCGGGCGGGGGGCAGAGGTTGGCGGGTGGAGAGGTCGCAGGCGGGGAGCAGCGTGGCGACCGTGTCGGAGGCGGCCAGAGCCTCGATGTCGGCGTCGGCGAGGTAGGTGCAGTGGTCGACGCTGGCTGCGCCATGCCGAACGGCCAGTTGGACGCCTGGGCCGGGAGCCAGTTGGTTGCCGTGGACTCGGAGGCCTAGGCCTCGGGATTTGCCTGCTTCGAGGACTCGGGCGGATTGGGCGGCGTCGAAAGCGCCTGTCTCGCAGAAGACATCGATCCAGCGGACGTCGTCGGCTATGGCGTCGAGCATGGGGCCGCAGACCAGGTCGAGGTAGGAGTCGGCGGTGAAGTCGGGTGGGACTACGTGGGCGCCGAGGAACGTGACCTCGTCGGCCACTTCGGCTGCCAGTGTGGCGCAGCGCTTTTCGTCGGAGACGGTGAGGCCGTAGCCGGTTTTGGTTTCGAGGTAGGTGGTGCCCTGTCGGAGGGCTTCGGCGCGGAGGCGGCGGAGGTTGGCGGTGAGGCTTTCGTCGGTGGCGGCCCGGGTGGCGGCGACGGTGGTGTGGATTCCTCCGGCGGAGTACGGGGTTCCGCTCAGGCGGGCGCCGAATTCCTCGGTGCGGTCACCCGCGAAGACCAGGTGGGTATGGCTGTCGACCCAGCCGGGGAGGACCGCGCGGCCGCCGACGTCGACGCGGTGATCGGCGTCGGGGGCGGAGGTGGACGAGCCGATCCAGCTGATGCGGTCGCCCTCCAGGGCCAGGGCGGCATCGTGCATGACACCGAATTCGTCTGTGTTGGTGGTGAGTTCACCGATGCCGATGATGACGGTCGCGGCCGGGTTCATTGCCATAGCGCTCCGATCTCGGTGGCGAGGGCGGCGGGCACATCGGTGACGGTCCGGTGGGTACGGTCGCGCACCACCCAGCGGCCCGCGATCATGACGTCGGTGACATCGGATGCCGTTGCCGCGAAGAGGATTCCGGCGTCCGATGCGCCGGCCGTGCGGAATGACCCGGTGTCCACGCACACCAGGTCGGCGTCCCGGCCGGGCGCGATCGCTCCCAGGTTCGACCAACCGGATGCCGCGTGTGCGGTAGCGGCGGTCAGCAATTCACCGACCTCGAAGCACCCCCGTCGCCCGCTCGCGAGCCGTTCATGGAATTCCAGCGCCCGCGTCTCGAACCACGGGTCGATGACGGATTGACCGTCGCTGCCGAGTGCCAGGCGCACACCCGCGTCCGCGAGGGCCCGGGCCGGGCCGATACCGTCCCCGAGGTCGGCTTCGGTGCTGGGGCACAGGCAAGCCCAGCAGCCGGACAGCTCGGCAATGTCGCCGGGCGTGAGATGGGTGGCATGCACCGCCGCCGTACGCGGGGTGAGAGCCCCTGCCGCCGAGAGCAATTGGGTCGGCGTGCAGCCGTGTACGGCCAGGCATTCCTCGTTCTCGAGCGGCTGCTCCGACAGGTGCACATGCAATGGACGCCCAGCCGCGGCGCGTACCACCACGGGTATCTGTTCGGCGGGCACGGCACGCACCGAGTGGATCGCCGCGCCCGTGATGACCAATTCGCCTGCCGGGTCGAAGGATTCGACGCGCCGCGCCCACGCCTCGGCATCGCCATCGTCGAATCGCTGCTGCACCCCGGCGGTCGGCTCACCGAAACCACCGGCCAGATAACACACATCGAGCAGCGTCAGCCGAATCCCCGCGTCGACAGCCGCCGCGACCAGCGCGTGGGAGAACTCGTTCGGGTCGGCATACCGCTGCCCGCGCCCCGGATGATGCAGGTAATGGAATTCCGCGACGCTCGTGTACCCGGCCAGCACCATCTCGGCGTACACCGCCCGCGCCAGCCGATAGTACGAGTCCGGCTCCAATCGCCGTGCCACCGCGTACATCCGCTCCCGCCAGGTCCAGAAGCTCCCGCGATCGCCATGCGTCCGCCCGCGCAGCGCCCGGTGGAAGGCGTGCGAGTGCCCATTGGCGAATCCGGGCACCACGAGCCCGGCAAGCATTGTTCCACAAGGCTTCTCACCGGCGACAACCGAGGTGATGACCCCCTCGGCGATATCGATCCGCACGCCCTCGGCCACCCCGCCGGGCAGCCACGCCCGCGGACACCAGTAGGTACTCATTCGGCCGTCACCGATTCACTCCTCCCACATCGGAATCCGAACATCCTTGGTACGAGCGACAGCCTCCGCCTCCGGATACCCGGCATCGACATGACGTAGCACCCCCATCCCCGGATCATTGGTCAGCACCCGCTCGATCTTCTGCCCCGCGAGCGCGGTCCCATCGGCGACGGTGACCTGTCCGGCATGAATGGACCGCCCCATCCCCACGCCGCCACCGTGGTGAATCGACACCCAACTGGCCCCCGACGCGGTATTCACGAGCGCGTTGAGCAGCGGCCAGTCCGCAATCGCGTCCGACCCGTCGGCCATCGACTCGGTCTCCCGATACGGCGAGGCGACCGACCCGCAGTCGAGGTGATCGCGCCCGATCACGATGGGCGCGGAAACCTCTCCGCGCGAGACCATCTCGTTGAACCGCAGCCCGGCGGCCTGCCGTTCCCCGTAACCCAGCCAGCAGATGCGGGCGGGCAGCCCCTGGAACGCGACCCGCTCCCCGGCCAGACGGATCCAGCGGGCGAGGGATTCATGCTCGGGAAACAACTCGAGCATCGCCCGGTCGGTGGCGGCGATATCGGCCGGATCACCCGACAGCGCGACCCACCGGAACGGCCCCTTCCCTTCACAGAACAACGGCCGAATGTAGGCGGGCACGAAGCCGGGAAAGTCGAAGGCACGCTCGAATCCCGCCAGCTTCGCCTCCCCGCGAATCGAATTGCCGTAGTCGAACACCTCGGCCCCGCGATCCATGAACCCGACCATGGCCCCGACATGCAACGCCATGGAATCCCGTGCGCGCCGCGTGAATTCGTCCGGCTTCTTGCTCGCGTAGTCGTCCCAGTCCTCGAGCGCGATCCCGATCGGCAGATACGTCAACGGGTCATGGGCGGAGGTCTGATCGGTGACGATATCCACCTCGACCTCGCGGCGCAGCAGCTCGGGCAGCACCTCGGCGGCATTGCCGATCAACCCCACCGACAGCGCCCGCCGCTCGGCCTTGGCGGCCAGCACCCGCCGCAGCGCATCGTCCAGACCCTCGGCGATCTCGTCCAGATACCGCGTCTCGACCCGCCGCCGCGCATGCCGCGGATTGCATTCGATACACAGCGCCACCCCGCCGTTCATGGTCACCGCCAGCGGCTGCGCCCCGCCCATTCCGCCGAGACCCGCTGTGAGCGTGAGCGTTCCGGCCAGACTGCCGCCGAATCGCTTGGCCGCCACCGCCGCGAACGTCTCATAGGTCCCCTGCAGAATCCCCTGCGTCCCGATATAGATCCACGACCCGGCCGTCATCTGCCCGTACATGGTGAGCCCGGCCGCCTCCAGCCGCCGAAACTCCGGCCAATTCGCCCAGTCCGGAACGAGATTCGAGTTGGCGATGAGCACCCGCGGCGCCCATTCATGGGTGCGCGCCACCCCCACCGGCTTACCGGACTGCACCAGCAGCGTCTCGTCCTCGCGCAGATCGACCAGGGTGCGGGCGATGGCGTCGAAGCTGGGCCAGTCCCGGGCCGCCTTGCCGGTGCCGCCGTACACGACCAGATCCTCCGGCCGCTCGGCGACGTCGGGATCCAGATTGTTGTGCAGCATGCGCCAGGCCGCCTCGGTCTGCCACGAGCGCGCGGTGAGCACGGAGCCCCGCGCGGCGCGAACGGTTCTGGTCATGACGAAACCCCCAATGCGAGATGGTGATCCAATGCCCCCGACCGAACCAGGTCGACGACGGCGGCGATATCCGGCGCGAGATGCCGATCCGGCCCCGGTCCGGGCACCCGCTCGCGCAGCAGATCCCGCACCGCACCCGTCACCGGCGCGGGCCGCAGCGGCGCCCGGAAGTCCAATGCCCGTGCCGCGGTGAGCAATTCGATGGCCAGCACGGTCGTCAGTCCGTCCACCGCGCGCCGCAGCTTGCGGGCGGCCGCCCAGCCCATGGACACGTGGTCCTCCTGCATGGCGCTGGACGGAATGGAATCCACCGATGCCGGTACCGCGCACCGCTTCAGCTCCGACACCACCCCGGCCTGCGTGTACTGCGCGATCATGTACCCGGAGTCGACGCCCGGATCGGCGGCCAGGAACGCGGGCAGCCCGTGCGAGCGGTGCACATCCAGCATCCGGTCGGTGCGCCGTTCGGCAATGCTCGCCACATCCGCGACGGCGATGGCCAGGAAGTCCAGCACGTAGCCCACCGGCGCACCGTGGAAGTTGCCGTTGGACTCCACCCGCCCGTCCGCCAGCACCACGGGATTGTCGATGGCGGAAGACAATTCACGTTCGGCGACGGTCGCCGCATGGTCCAGGGTGTCCCGCGCCGCGCCGTGTACCTGCGGCGCGCACCGCAGCGAGTACGCGTCCTGCACCCGCGGGCAGTCCTCGCCACGATGACTGGCCACGATCTCCGACCCGTCCACCGCCGCCATCATCCGCGCCGCCGCCACCGCCTGCCCGGGATGCGGCCGCAACGCCTGCAGCTCGGCCGCGAACACCCGATCGGTGCCCAGCTGCGCCTCCACGCTCATGGCCGCGGTCAGATCGGCCAGATCCAGCAGCCGGCGCAGATCCTCGATGGCCAGCACCAGCATGCCCAGCATGCCATCGGTGCCATTGGTGAGCGCCAGACCTTCCTTCTCCGCCAGTGTGATCGGCGTCAGCCCGTGCTCGGCCAGCAGCGGTCCGATCGGGCGCGGCCCGTCCGGCCCCAACACCGAGCCCTCGCCCATGAGCGCCAGCGCGACCGCGGCCAGCGGGGCCAGATCACCCGAGCAGCCCAGCGAACCGTATTCCGGCACAACGGGAATCAACCCGCTGTCCAGCATCGCGGCCAGCGCCCGCGCGGTTTCGGGCCGCACCCCGGTGTGCCCGGACAGCAGTGTGCGCAGCCGCAGCAGCATCATGGCCCGCACCACCTCGGCCTCCACCGGCGCACCCGAACCGGCGGCGTGCGAGCGAATCAGCGAGCGCTGCAGATCGATTCGCCGATCCGGCGGAATGTGCCGCAACGCCAGCGCCCCGAACCCGGTGGACACCCCGTACACCGGCCGATCGCTGTGCGCCAGCTCGTCGATGTGCCCCCGCACCCGCGCCAGCTCGGCCAGGGCCCGCGGGGCCACCTCCACCCGCGCCCCGTGCCGGGCCACCGCCACCACCGCCGCCGGGCTCAATGGCCCCGCCCCCACCGGCACCCGCTCGGTTCCGATTCGCGTCATGAGCACCATTCCATCCCTTCCACCCCTCCGGATCGAGTTCCCACGGCGAGATTTCGGCTGATATTTCGCGACGTCCGCAACGGCATTTTTCCCGCAGGAGGCGGCACAGCCCCCAATAATGCCGCCAAATACGGACTAATAGGACCAGATTCGCCGGTCCGGCTCGGACCCATCACGAACCGGCGGGCAGGACATCCCATCCCGACCGGTCGGCCGCGTCGAATCACCTGAGGCGCCCGGTAAGGAGACCGGTGAGGCGACCGGGCGGTCGAATTGTGTAGCGCGGCAATCCCTGGGAGGTTGCCGCCAAGCTGCGCGTTTTCCTCTGGGGCGGGCCTCGGATTGGTTACGATCGGCGGGGAAGTCGAGGGAGGTGCGGTGCCTGAGAACAATCGAGCACCGGTTGGAGTGGACCCGTTCCGGCCCAACCCTGCTCGTGTGTACAACTACATGCTCGGCGGCAAGGACAACTACGACGCCGATCGCGATTACGGCGATCGGATGCTCGAGGTCGCACCCGATACCAAGATCACCGCATGGCACAGTCGCCGCTTCCTGCTGCAGGCCGTCCGCGAGGCCGCCGAGGCGGGCATCCGCCAGTTCGTCGATATCGGCGCGGGCATTCCCATCTCGCCGAATGTGCACGAGGTGGCCCAGGAGGTGGAGCCGAGTGCGATCGTGGCGTCCATCGATTTCGATCCCGTGGTCTACGCCCACAGCAATGCCCTGCTGACCGGCGCGCCGGGCGTCACGCCGATCCTCGCCGACATTCGCGAACCGGACAAAGTTCTCGAATTGTCGCGCGAAGAGGCGGGTATCGACTTCTCCCAGCCGGTCGCGTTCCTGATCGTCGGGGTCCTGCACTTCGTCATGGACGACGAGAAGCCCTACGAGGCCGTGGCCCGCCTGCGCGAGGTCATGGCGCCCGGCAGCCGGCTCGTCATCCAGCACGCCTCCATCAGCACCCATCCGTTCTTCAAGAACACCTCCACGGTCCAGGCCGTGAACAGTCCCTCCCTGCCCGAATTCCGCGAACCGGAACGGGTGCTGGAGTTCTTCGAGGGGTTGGAAATGCTGCCCCCGGGGCTGCTTCCGGCCAATGAGTGGCTCGATGCCCGCCTGCCCGCCACCCGCCTGGTGGTCCTCTGCGGAGTCGGCCGCAAGAACTGACCGCCCGGACGGACATCCGGACCGGCGATGAATCAGCCCGCGCCCGCCAGCGTGTCGGCACGGGCTATGAGGGCATCCGCGATCGGCCGGGGCCTCCGGCCCAGCCCGCAGGCGCTCGCCACCCCGTCGACCGGGCGGCGCAGCGCGGTCTCGATCACGCGCAGCGTCTCGATCTGCTCTGCCTCACTGGGACTTTCGTGCACGAACCCCGCATAGAAGCGCGTACTCGCGGGCAGTTCGAGCCCGGCGAGGGGCGCGTAGAACTCCGGCCGGGTCGCGGGCGGAATGTCACCAGCGGCCAGCGGACCGTGGATGTACTCCAGCGCGCGCCCCGAAGGCCACTGGCGGGCAATGGAATTCGCCAGCGCCACGAGAGGCCGGGTATCACGCAGGGTGGCCCGGGCCTTGTTGCGCATGCTGCCGAGGCACAGGTGCACGCCGATCCGCGTGCCCGGCGGAGTCGCCGCGGCCAGCTCGGCGATGCCGCGGCCGAAGCCCATGACCGCGTCGGCCCGGCGATGCAGGGCTCGAGACTTGGCCATCAACACCATTTCGGCCGTGGCCTCGAACTGGATAACCACGTCGTCGCCGACCAGCTCACGGATGGCGGTGATATCGCGAATCGTGGCGTCACGGAACGCGTTCCGATGCTTGCGCACCCCGCACATGCCCATGGCGATGAACGTCACGGTGAAGTCGGTGGGCATGCCGATCTGCAGTGACAGTTCCGGTAGATCCCGCTCCGCGCGCAGGGTCCGGAAGATCGGTAACGCCTCCCTCGCCTCGTCCAGATACCCCAGCTGCATCATGTCGCCGGTCAGCTCGACGCCGCGTGCGGCCCGGTGGATCGGGCGGTCGGTGCTGGAGAGCCACGACCCCTCCCGCTTCACCTCCAGCGCTCCCTGCGCAACCAGATCGTCGACGATCGGCTGGATGTACCACTCGTAGCGGCGGGTCTCCCCGGTCGGCAGCGTGCGCAGCCGCGAGCCCGCTCCATCGAGCATCGCCCGCATCGCATCGTCGGTGCTCTCCGCCGGAAAGCTGCCGACGAAGTGCACATTTCGCGCGCCCATACCGTGCATATTAGATCTTCAACCACGTTCCCGAATGCGCAGGTCGCGGAACACCGTGTGGGGTATCGTCATTCGCCAGAAGATGGCCGGACTCGGAACCAATCCTGGGAAGGGATTCGGTGATGAAGAAGCTCTATGCCCGTTTACTGAAGGCCTCATGTCCCATGGATCCGGAGTCGATGGCGGTCAATCTCCCCATTATCCAGGGTGAGGTCGTTCCGTACGCGATGTCCGAATCCGGCGCCCGGCAAGTCTTCTTCTTTCTCGACCGGCAGGACGAGACCATGTTCTCGATCACGCTGTACGACACCGAAAAAGACCTCGAGCACGCCATGGGCCTCGCCGACAGCGACCACCGCTACGCCACGCTGGAACGACTGGGCTGCGCGCCGCTCGACGCGCGCACGCTCGAGGTGGTGGCGGGCGCGGTCGCCGAGGACGCCGTGGAAGTCGACTTCAGCCAAGGGATTTCATAACCGTGCGCACCTTACTCCGGACGCTGGCCGTCGGCGCGGCCACGACCCTGCTCAGCTTCACTCCCGGCCTCGCCCACGCCGATCAGCAAGCGGCGGGCCACTGTCAGGATGTCAGTTTCCGGGTGTCCCAGGGCACCGTGGCGGGCACGCTGTGCCTGCCGGACGGGCCGACCGACACCGTGATGGTTCTGATGTCGGGCTCCAATTACAACCATGTCTATTGGGACTTCCCGTATCAACCGGATACCTACAACTTCCGGGAGGACATGAACCGGGCCGGGTACGCGACGCTGGTGGCGGATCGCCTCGGCAACGGCGCAAGTAGCCGACCGCCCAGTCTCACGTTGACGGCCACCGGCACCTCGGACGCGCTGCACGTCATCGTGCAATCCCTGCGGGCCGGACTGGCGGGCAACGCGCCCTTCGCCAAGGTCGTCACCGCCGGGCACTCGCTCACCTCGAGCACCTCCATGATGGAGCAGATCGGCTACCACGATGTCGACGGCGTCATCCTGACCGGCTACTCCCACACCCTCAGCGTCCCCGATGTGCTGGGCGTCATCGGCACCTACCATTCGGCCGTCGACGAGCCCGAATTCGCCGGGCGCGGCCTCGATTCCGGCTATCTGGTGGCCCGACCCGGCACCCGCGCCGCCAATTTCTACGGCCTGAATCCGGACCCGCAGGTGGTCGCCCTCGACGAGGCGACCAAGGAGACCTTCTCGCTCAGCGAGTATCCCGACGGCCTGCTGACCACCCTGCCCGGCCAGTCCAGCCTGATGAACGTCCCGGTGCTGCTGGTGAACGGCGGCCGCGACCGCCTGGCCTGCGGCCCGGGCTTCGGCATCTGCACCGACAGCGCCGCGCTGCAGGCCTCGGAGAGCCCGTACTTCGTGCCCGCCGCCAAGCTGCGCGCCTACGTGCTGCCCGACAGCGGGCACGCCATCAACCTCGCGCCGAACACGCGTGACTATCACGCCGTCGTCAAGGACTGGATGAAGTCCGTCGTCGGCTGAGATCCGGTGCGGGCGTATCGAACTCAGGTCGAGAACGGTGCGCCCGCGCCCTCCGCGCGCGTCGGTCCCTTGCGGTTGGCGGCCGCCAACGGCAGCGCGATGTCCTCGAGCGAGCGGCCCTCGGCGTCCACCGCGAGGAACCAGGCGACCAGCCCGCCCGCGATCATGACGGCCGCGCCGAGCAGATATCCGAGGAACAGGCGGCCCGGATGCTCGCCGTCACCGATCAGCGCACCGTAGATGACCGGCCCGAGTGCGCCGAAACACTGTGCGATGGCGAAGAATACGGCGATCGCCTTGGCCCGCACCTCGAGCGGGAAGATCTCGCTCACGGTCAGATACGCCGAACTCGCACCCGCCGAGGCGAAGAAGAAGATGACGCACCAGCAGGCCGTCTGGGTGATGGCATTGAGGACACCGGTGTAGAACAGCACCGCCGAAATCGCCAGCAGCACACCGGAAAGCAGATAGGTGCCCGCGATCATGCGGCGGCGGCCGATGGTGTCGAAGAGATGCCCGATGGTCAGTGGTCCGACCAGATTGCCGACCGCGAAGGCGATCAGATAGATGGGCGTCGATTCCGACGGCACGCCATAGAACTTCCCGAGCACCAGCGTGTAGGTGAAGAAGATGGCGTTGTACAGGAACGACTGGCTGATCATCAGGCTCGCGCCGAGGATGGCGCGGCGCGGATACTCCCGGAACAGCACCCGGGTCAGCGCCACATAGCCGATGCGATCGGTGGGTTTCACCTCCATCGCCTTCGATTCGTCGATCGGCGGCAGCTCCACGCCCGTCGCCGCCACGTCCCGCTCGATCTCCTCGATCGATGCCTCGGCCTCCCGGGCGCGCCCGTGCATGATCTGCCAGCGCGGGCTCTCGGGCAGATGCCGGCGCACGACCAGGATCACCAGGCCCAGCACCGGGCCGATCAGGAACCCGAGCCGCCAGCCCAGCGACAGGCTCATGTGATTGAGCAGAATGAAGGTGCCCAGCGTGCCGATAATCGCTCCGGCCCAATAGGTTCCGTTCACCGCGATGTCGACCCGGCCGCGATACCGGGCCGGAATCAGTTCGTCGATGGCCGAATTGATGGCCGCGTACTCGCCGCCGATCCCGGTGCCCGCGATGAACCGGGTGAGGTACAGGAACGCCACCCAGCCCGGGCCATTGCCCAAAGTGGCCGCGGTGAGCCCGCTTCCGACCAGGTACACGCCCAGGGTGACCAGGAACAGCTTGCGCCGCCCCAGCCGGTCCGAGAGGTTCCCGAAGACCAGCGCGCCGACCACCTCACCGGCCAGATACACCGTCGCGATGAGCCCGACCGCGGCCGAGGACATGTCCAGCGTCTCGGGTTTGGTCAGGGTGTCGGCGACCGCGCTGGCCACCGTGATCTCCAGCCCGTCCAGGATCCACGCCACCCCGAGCGCCGCCACCAGGCGGGTGTGGAATCTCGACCAGGGCAATCGATCGATCCGGGCGGGCACCAGGGTCCGCACCACTCCGCCTCCGAGCGCCTCCGACATCACCACTCCCGAGTCCGATTTCCGCGTACTCTGCCTACCCAGCGATTGCCCGCACAAACCATAGAGCACCCGGAGAGGATCGCCGCTCAACCGCGAGGAGCCATGTCGAGGGCGTCAGCGGGTCAGGTATTTGCCGATCACTTCGGCGGATTCGCTGATCGCTCCGATGTAGCCGTCGGGGCGGACCAGGACGTAGGTGCCCGGGCGGATGTCGTAGCCCTCGGAGGTCGACATGGGGAGCACGGGTACCTCGAGGTCCGGGGCGGGGGCGTCGAAGGTGAGCAGGGTGGGG
>NZ_BAAFGR010000216.1:0-10950 GCF_041154655.1 Nocardia sp. JMUB6875 | reverse complement strand
ACTCATGGCCGCTGTGACTCACCCTGTGCGGGGACTGCATTCGCGCCGATCGATCCTCTCGATTCGCTCGGAGGGATCGATCCTGTCGATCGGCTCGGCCTATTCGATCCTGTCGATCGGCAGCGTGGGCTCGGTGCTGTCGATCGGGTCGGTGGGCTCGTTCGGCTCCATCATCTCCTCGGCGTCGTTCGGCAGCCTGGGATCGGCCTTCTCGGGCCTGTCGCGTTGGTCGCTATTCTCCTGGACCGGAGATCGGCAGAGCTTCAGCCGGGGCGACGAGGACGAACCCGACCGCCACTTCACGCTGCGCGTGGTCCCCGAGGAACCCGATCTGGCTCTGGACCCGACCTGCCACTGCCAGACGTAACTACCACCATTGGCCGTATTGCGGGGCCAGCACGTTGTTGACGTCCACGGAGATGCCGCCCACTTCGCGCTTGTCGATCTCGAACTGGTGCAGGTGGGCGCCGGGGTGGACGTAGCCCTTCGGGGTGCCCCAATTGTGTTGCCAGAAGTAGGAACCCAGGCCCGCGTCGCTGATGTTGTCGATGGTCGGCGAGTTGGCGTAGACGCCGAGGCGCTCGCGGCCGATGACCGTCTCCCAGCCGCGCAGGTACGGGTCGATCATCTTCTCGAATTCTTCGTCGTCCGGATTGTCGTCGATCGAGGCGTAGATCGGTGCGCTGTCGGGCCCGCCCGCGGACTTGTGCAGCATCAAACCCCGTGCGGCGTGCCGCAATCCGGCCTCGTAGCCGCCGCGCCAGTCGGCGGTCGGCCCCTTGCCGAACTGGTAGCAGGAGACCACGGACAGGCCCGCGGCGCGCAGCGCGTCGACCTCGCGGGCCAGCAGGGGTTTGCCTTCCATCCATTCCGCGCCCGGCCGCCGGTCGGAGACGTAGCGGATGACGCCGAGATGGCCGTCGTCGCTGATGGAGCGGGGTGAGGGCACGCCGCCCGCGTAGTCGAGCAGGGTGCCGAGCGACTGCTTCTTCGCGTTGGCGGTGGCGGGTGGGAGGGCCAGTCCGGCGGTGATTCCGGCGGCGAGAGCCGTTGCGCCGGATAGGAAGTTCCGTCGATTGACATGGGCAGAACGCATCTCGGGCTCCTTCGCGCGCACACTCACTGGTCGAACATGTCGAACAAAAGCGGCGTGCCCGGCGCACCTTCCCCGATGAACAACAAGATCATCCGTGCGCCGGGAGCCCTGAACGTGCCCTCATTTCACCATATTCACATTGGAATCGCCAGACTCATCGGGCACAGCGGCACCATATGTCACATGCAGGTGAAGCCGGGCAGCACCCGGGAAGGAGCAAAACTGCAGCTATCAGACGCGCGTGGACTCGAGCCGCGCACCGACATCGATGGTCCGACGCGACACGTCGGCCACCTCGGTGCGCACCACATTGGCCACCTGGGCGGCGATCTGCTTGCGCATGCCCGCGATCTTGCCGAGCGCGGCGGCCCGCCAGCCCTCGGCCGTCATGTCCAGGTCGATGTCCCCGGCCCGCGGCGGCACCGCGTCGATCACGATCAGCAGCGGTTCCGCGGCCCGCGCGGTCAGCGCCACCGGCACCTGCACCTCGGCCTTGTAGCGGTTGGTCTTCAGCACGTCCACGGAGATGTCCAGGCTCACCGGAATGGTGAGGTCGAAGCGCACCAGGGCGGGATCGTGGTCGTGGTTCCCGGCCGCCGCCTGCGCCGCCTGCGCGGATTCGGCCGCGGCCTTGGGCAATTCGGCGATCCGCGGCTCCGGCGGGGCCGCGGGCGTGACCGGTCCGGCCTCGGCCACCTTGGGCAGGCGCACGCTGCCCTGCACCCAGACCTCGGCCTTGTTGCCCGGTCCGGTGCGCATCGGGCCGACCTCGATGGGCTTGCCCGCCATGGATTCCACGACCTCCTGCACCCGCTCCACGGTGACGATGCGGGAGAAGAAGCGGCGGCCGAACTCGTCGTAGCCGATCCAGTCGTGGGTGGGCCGCCCGCGGTAGGGCGAGTTGGTCTTGTTGAGGATGGCCTCGACGTCGAAGGTGCGCCCGCGCTGCGAATCCGGGTCGGCCAGAATGGCGTTGATGCGGTTGGCGACCTCGCGCTGCACCAGCTGCGCGATCGGGTTGAGCAGCAGTTCCCATGCCGTGCCGATGGCCTGCGCGCGCATGACGAAGCTGACGTCGCGGCCGGTGACCGGGGGAATGTCGATGACGATGAGCAGCGGGTCGGCGGTGCGGGCGTGCATGGTGAGGTCGATCTCGACGACCGCCTCCAGCCGCAGCCGCTGCCCGCCGAGGGTGACGTCGACCCGCAGTTTCACCGGGAGCATGACGTCGAAGTGCACGTGCGGCCCGCGCCGGATGACGGTGGGTTTGCCGATGCTGCCCTTGGCGACGAAGCGGGCGAGTCCGGCAGGACCGATTCCGAAGGGCCCGATGGTGATCCCCCGTCCCGCCACACCGGAGACCGCGGATTCGATCCGGGATTCCGTCACCGCCGCCGCCACGAAACGTTCGCCGAATTCGGCGTAATCGATCCAGGTCGGTTCGTCGGACGACGTCATCCAGCTTCTTTCGTCGGGCGGGGACCCCTGTCCTGCCGATGAGGGGGCAGCAGGACAGGGATCGATCGACGACGCTGCCGGGCGCCGCCGAAACCATCGTAAGCGGAAGGTGCGCTCAGGAGTACACCCCGCCCCGCGTGTTTCCAGAATGTGGAATCAGCGTGTTCCCAATCGCCCGAATCCGACCAGCCCCGTTGTGCCGGATGGGCGGAATTTGTGGATGGCCACTCCACCGGATTCCCCGGCTTCATTGCCACCTACCGTGGTGATGGTATCCGAATCTACGGCAATCACAATATTCGTGTGCTGGGTGAAGACGCTGGAATCGGAGTACATCACCACATCTCCGACCCGCGGTAGATATCCGTTGTTGGCCTGCTCGAAACGGTGTTGTCCCCGGTAGTACTCCTCCAGGGTGTAGACGCCAGGAATACGCCAGGAGCCGGAATTCGGATTGCTCAAAGGTTGTCCGGCCGCGCGCATCACCCAGCTGACGAAGTCCGCGCACCAGGGTTCGGCAATGCCCTCGGAGTATTTGTCGCGGCCGGACTGTTCGTCGAATTGCTCGCGCAGGATCTCCACCACTTGTGCCTGCTCAGCGCTCAATCCGGTGGTGTCGACGGCCGGAAAATCGTGCAGCAGACGGCCGTCCATCTCGCGCGGGCCGTAGGGCACCTCGTGCCGGTGCTGCTGCCAGTACCGCACGCCGAGCACGCCCCCGACGCTCAGCGCCGAAATCACCACCAGCGCAACGGTGCTCACCACCAGCCAGCGGCGGCGAGGGCGTGGAGTGTGCTCCAGCTCGTCTGTCATTCGATCCTCCCCGTTTCCGGCCGTCCATCGGCCCTATCAGGTAGGACGTCGCCCGAGATCAGAGAGTTCCGGTCTCCGCAGATCTCCACAATTTCTTCACGATCGGCGCACCAGGCGGCTGCGGCCCATCGGCCCGAGGCGGCTGGCCTGCAGCAGCCCCGCGCCCGGGTGCGCGAGTTCCACCAGGTCGGCCTGCACCCGGGCCTGCAGCCTCTCGGCGGCCGCCCGGTGTTCGGCGGCCTGCTGGTGATCGCCGAGATAGGCGGCCAGTTCGGCCAGGATGTAGTCCATGGGCCCGAGCACCGACGCGCCGGTCTCCAGTCCGCAGAAGGTGCCCGAGTAGGGCAGCAGCTGCCGGTAGATCGCGAGCGCCCCGGCCGGATCCTCCAGCGCGATGGCGAGCCGGGCCTTGACCGCGGTGAAGGTGGACCAGAACTGCGGGGCCAGCGGGGGCGCGGCGGCCAGCACCCGGCGGGCCTCCTCCGCGCGGCCGGAGTGCACCAGGGCCAGCGCGTATCCGTGCACGAACAGTTCGGGTTTGATAGCGGTGCGTTCGCGCAGATCGTTCAGGTACTCCGACATATCGTTGCGCAGCCAGCCGAGGGAGACCGCGATGCCCACGTGCAGGGCGTTGGGGTCACGGCTCAGTTCGGCCTCGCCCTCCCCGGAATGCGCCACCAGATCGTCGAGGTCCGACGAGCCCTCGGCGAGCAGCCGCCGGACGTCATCGGGATTGCCGCGCAACAGTTCCAGCACCATGCCGAAGGGTGCGATGGCGTCGAGCAGGTGCCGCAGCTGTCCGTCGGTGGCGTAGGCGCCGGCGTCGCGGGCGTGGTCGGCGGCGGCGATCAGATCGGCGTCGGCCAGGGTGGCCCGGAACAGCAGATAGTGTGCGAGCGCCCGGAATTCGGTGAGCTCGGCCTCGGTGGACACCTGAAGCAGCTGCGCCGCATGCCTTCTCAGATCGTGGGCGCGCAGGAATCCGCCGGCCGCGAACGCCGCGAAGGCCTGGGCGTTGATGACCGTGCACAGCAGGTCCGGATCGCCGAGGGGCGCGGCCAGGGCCATGGCCTGCGCGGCGATGATGCGGGCCGCCGAGGGATCCTCGATGGCCCGGTCGAATACCGCGGTGACGTGCAGGTGCACGCGGGTGCGCACCGGCAGCTCCGGATCGGAGGAGGCGATGCGCAGCGGTTCCCGGATTCTCGGATCCGGCGTGTGCCAATCGTGCACCGACCAGATCAGCGGTGTCGGCCAGCAGGTGGCCGCATGCGCGAGCAGCCCGGTCCCGCCGATGGATTCGGCTAGGTTCAGCGCCTGCTCGCGGGCCGCCCGCGCCGCGATGTGCTGCCCGTCGTAGGCCAGCGCCACCACCAGTTCACAACGCGCCTCCAGCACCGCCAGCCGGTCCGCGAGCGCGGCCGACTCCCCCGGATGCCCGGCCAGCTCGTGCAATGCCAGAACGGAGCGCCAACGCCGGACCGCATCGGCGCGCATGCGCCGCTCCACACACCGGCGGGCCGCCGCCCGCACGTAAGGCAATGCCACGGTGGCGGTTTCGGTGTCGGCTCCGAGGGCGGCGTGATGCGCCAGCGCGTCGATGTCCCGCCCGTGCGGGACATGGACATCGTCCCGCGCCGGATTCCATGGGAGTGCCGAATTTTCATGCCCCGGCTCGCCGCCGACAACTTCGGCCGTGTCAGCGTCGGAAACCGGCTCGGTCGTCGTTGTGGCCGTGGCCTTTTCGCCGGTTCGCTCCGCAGCCACCTCATCGGCTCCCCGCAAGGCCGACAGCGCCCGACCGTCACGGCGGGTGGCCTTGGGCCGTGGCGACCCGAGCAGCGCCGCGACCAGGTGGTCGGCGCCCCACAGCGCGTTGAGCACGCGGTTTCCCACGCCCGCGGCGAGATCCGCGCCCGGCGCGCCTTTCGTCCCGGCACCGGCGGCGGATCCCCTTTCGCGACCGGTCAGGTCCGTTCGGGGGTCGGCCGACGCGCTGTCGCCCGGTTCCGGCTCGTAGCGGCTCGGTTCGGGGTCGCGGCGCAGGTATTCGAAGGCGGCCCAGTGCATTCGGGTGCGGCGCAGGGTGGGCAGATCGTAGTAGACGGTTTCGCGGACCAGGGCGTGGTCGAAGGTGATGCGGCCGGCGCGGTCGGTGCGCAGCAGGCGGGCCGATTCGGCGGTCGCGATGAGATCGATGACGGCGTCGGTGGATCGGTCGGCGGAGGCGGCGAGGGTGGTGATATCGCTGTCCTCGCCCCAGACCGACAGGTGCCGCAGCAGATCCACCACATCCGGCGGGAGCTGGGCGATGCGGCGGCCCAGCAGGTCGCGGACGCTGTCGGGCAGGGCGTCGGTGGTGCCCTGGGTGGCAACGAGTTTGGCGAGTTCGCGCACGAACAGCGGGTTGCCGCCGGTGCGGCGGCGCAGCAGTTCGATGGTGCGGTCGTCGAGTTCGGTGAGTCCGGCGGCGGCCGCGGCGCGGCGGGTGCCCGCCATGTCCAGGCCGTCGAGGTCGATGCGGTCGGCGGTGAAAAGCGCCAGGGCGGCGGCGGTGTCGCGGACGCCCGCGCCCGCCTCGGTGCCGCGCAGGGTGGCGACGATGAGGATGGGGCGGTCGCGCAGCCAGTTCACGACCTGCCGCAGCACCTGCAGGGTGGCGGTGTCCGCGCCGTGCACGTCCTCGAGCACGATGGCGATGGGCGTCCCGGTCGAGCGCTCCCGGCAGGAGCGGACCACGCGCCGGGCCAGGGTGAAAGCGTCGGCGGCGGTGAAGGTTTCGGGGTCGGCGGCGTCGAGGCCGGTGAGCACCTCGGCCCAGGCCCAGGCGGGCGGGGCGGATTCGACCTCGGGGCAGCGGCCGAACACGGTGGTCCAGCCGCGATCGCCCAGGTGCTGGGTGATGGTGGTGGCGAGGGTGGTCTTCCCGGCCCCGGCCTCCCCGGAGAGCCACACCAGGCGTACCTGCCCGGCCGCCGCGGTGTCGGCGGCGGCCAGCACGGCCGCGCGCTGGGGCGCATATCCGGTGTCCGGCAAGGGTTCCGGGTCCGGCCGGGGTTCGGGCTCGACGGGTTTGGCGGGCGCGGGCGGCGCCGCGGTCTCGGTGTCGACCGAGTGCGTGAGGATGGCGGTTTCCAGATCCCGCAGTCCCGGACCGGGATCCACGCCGAATTCCAGGGTCAGGAATTCGCGGCTGCGCCGCACGGTGGCGAGCGCGTCCAGCGACTGTCCCAGTCGGTACTGCGCGACGGCCAGCAGCCGCGCGCACTCCTCACGGCCCGGATGCTCCTCGAGAATGGGCCGCAGCGCCAGTACCACCTCGGCGGGCCGGTTCAGTTCCAGCGCCGCCTGGGCCCGCAGTTCGGCGGCGGTCAGGCGCAGGGCCAGCAGGCGCGCGGTTTCCTGTGCCGCCCAGGGCATTCCGGGGAACGATTCGAAGGCCGCGCCGTGCCAGCAGGCCAGCGCGGCGTCCAGCACCCGCACCTGTTCGAGAGGTTCGGGTCGTCCGGCGGGGTCCCGCATGGCGGCCTCGTGGCCGTGCAGCAGTTGTTCGAAGTGCCAGGAATCCACTTGGGACGGCTCGAGATTGAGCGCGTAACCGTGGGATTCGGACACGATGATCCGCGAATGCGCCCGCCGCGGCCGGTCGGGTTCGAAGACCCGGCGCAGATTGTGGATGTAGACCTGTAGCGCGGCAACGGCTTTGGCGGGCGGGTCGCCGTGCCAGAGATCGTCGATGAGCCGTTCGGTGGGCACCACCCGGCCACCGGCCGCGACCAGCCGTCCCAACACCGCGCACTGCATGGGCGCGCCCGGAGGCACCCGTGTTCCATCGATGCTGATGTGCAGTGGTCCCAGCACCCCGATGCGTATGAGCGCCATGTCGCCGTGCGACCCCCGTACCCAACTTCGAATAAAACCAAACAGAGCGCTCTCAATATGACAGAAATTCTGCGAGACCGCCCTGTCTTGTGATCCGGCTTAACTCGATACGAAGTCGCTGTGAAGAGTTGTCCCGCACACTGCCCAGGGTGTTCGACTCCACTCCGCCGCCGGACGCCGATCTCACGGTGCTGCACAGTCTTCCGCATCCGGCCTGCCTGCACGACGGCGGCTACGACGTGGTCGCCGCGAACGACGCCTTCCGCCGGCTCTTCCCCGGCACCGGCCCGGGCGCGAATCTCATGACCGCCATCCTGCTCGAACCCATGGCACGCTACCGGCTCGGCGACTGGGAAGCCGAAGCGCAGGTGATGGTTTCGGCCTTCCGGGCCGCGGCGCCGGGGCTGAACCCGGAGCGGGTCGAGGAGATCGTCAATCTGGCGCGGCGCTCCCCCGACTGGGATCGCCTGTGGGACACCGCGGTCACGCCGCTGCCGCCGCGCGAGCGCACGGTGCTGATGAACGATCCGGAGACGCGCAGGGAACGCCGGATGTATGTGCAGACCTTCGAGTTCCAGTCACCGCGGCGGCCGTGGTGGCTGCTGACGGTGGTGCCGTTCGACTGAATCGGATACGCGACTCAGGCCTGGGCCGCCGGCACCTCGAACCAGCCGTCCTCGGGTTCGGCGTAGCCGTGATACATGAGCGGGATGCGCCGATCCACGCCGAAGTGCCGATACACCGCGAGCATGGCGGCGCGCACCGCGTGATCGTGGAAGTCGTCGATGCGGCGCGGGCCGAGCCAGTGTTCGGGCAGCAGGGCCAGCCGCGTCATCTCGTCCGGATCGTCCATGTCCAATCCGATCGGCCCGGGATCGGCGATGAAGTGATCGTGCAGCACCGCGTGCACCCCGCGCGGATCGTGCCGCCCCGCGCCGAAGGCGAGGAAGCGCGTGCGGATGGCGGGTGAGCCGTGGGCCTGCAGCCAGTCGACCAGATGCGGGTTCGGGCGCGGAATCGATCTGGCGGACAGGGGTGTCTGCTCGACGAGGTGCAGCACGCTCGCGCCGGGAACGCGGGGTTCGGGGACGAGGAAGAGACTGAGCACCGGAGATCCGGACGTGCTGT
Organism: Nocardia sp. JMUB6875; assembly: GCF_041154655.1. Classification (NCBI taxonomy): domain Bacteria; kingdom Bacillati; phylum Actinomycetota; class Actinomycetes; order Mycobacteriales; family Nocardiaceae; genus Nocardia; species Nocardia sp. JMUB6875. Next base: position 2,573 of record NZ_BAAFGR010000216.1, on the reverse strand, counting down.
CGCAGAGGCAGACCTTGGTGTATGTCGGGTCGGGCATGCGCCGCTCCTAGGCAGGAGAGGTTGCGGGCGTCGTTATCCGAGTTGTGCCGGTGCGTCGAGTCACCAGACTCGGACAGGTCTCTCCTCGACGCCCGACCGTTGCAACACCCGGAATTCTACGCCCCGACCAGCCGCCCGCGGTTGCTCTGCCGGGCCGGCTGCGCCGCCAGCTGACCCTCGATGGTGGCCCGGACAGTGGGCCACTCGTCCTCGAGGATCGAGTAGAAGGCGGTGCTGCGCACCTCGCCGTCCAGCCCGCGCGAATGCGCCCGCCGGACGCCGTCGCTGGTGGCGCCGAGCCGCTCGATGGCCATGCGGGAGCGCAGGTTTCGCACATCCGCCCGCATGGCGATGCGCTTCACCCGCCAGACCTCGAAGGCGTGCTGCAGCAACAGCAGCTTGGACTCCAGGTTGATGCCCGCGCCGCGGGCCTCCCGGGACAGCCAGGTGTTCCCGATCTCGGCGGCGTCGGGCACCGCGAGCAGCGGGTCCCCATTGGGCATGCCGTGGACCAATGGCCAGACCACCGGACCTTGCCAATAGTCGAAGCGGGTGAACCGGGTCGAGCCCAGCACCCGGCCACTGGCGACGGCGATGATGGCGAAGGCCAGCGAGGTCCCGGAGGCATGCCCGGACAGGGCCTGAGCGATGTATTCCAGCGCCTCGTCCGCACCGTGTGGGACAGGCGTGAACGCGTAATCGTCACGATTTCCCGCGGCAGCCTCCGCAAGACCCGAAGCATGCTGCGGCGCAAGGGGTTCCAGCCGTACCAGACGGCCGGTCAGAGTTACGGGTACGGGCACGTTCCCTCGATCTTTCAAGTCGGTCGGGGGCTCGCGTCAGGCAATGGCCGCCCCGGCCACACGCTCCGGAATCGACGAACCAGCCCTGGCGCGCCAGTAGCAGCATCGGATAGTGGGATGAACGATAGCGGAACACCAGCGCACCGCGCCGCAGGCGGCATGTAAATTTCACGCGCTTTTCCGCGCGTCGCGCGGGCGTTTCACAGGTGTCGCTCAGCCGCCTCCGCCGAGGCCTCCCGCAACCCTCGGGCGACACCTGCGCCCGGCCCCCGAAAGCCCGAATACCTATGCGCTGGAAGGTATTCCTATCTCCCCTGTCGGCGCCCGCGGCGGGTCCTGTCCACTCGGCTCCACACCGCTGCGAAGCGTCCGGCCACGCGGTCCAGCAACATCCGCCGATCGGCACCCGCGAGCGCCGCCCCGAATCGATCTTCGGACCACGATTCCCAACCGACTCAGACGTTGTGCGCGGCGGTATTTTATGCCCTCCGCGGCCTACCCCTAACGTCGAATTCATGGAATGGAGTTTTCGTTCGGCCGAAGAGCTTTCGACTGCCTTGCGTGCCGGTGAAGTGACCTCGGTGGAGCTGACCGACGAGGCGATCGCCCGCATCGAGCGCGACGACAAGGCGATCAACGCGATCTGCGTGCCGGACTTCGACCGGGCCCGGGCCGCCGCACGCGACGCCGACGCCGCGCGCGCCCGGGGCGAGGACCGGCCGCTGCTCGGTATTCCGGTGACGGTCAAGGAGTCCTACAACATGGCGGGGCTGCCCACGACCTGGGGCATGCCGCAGCACAAGGATTTCGTTCCGGCGGAGGACGCGCTTCAGGTGTCGCGACTGAAGGCCGCCGGGGCGGTGATCCTCGGCAAGACCAATGTGCCGCTGGGCCTGCAGGATATCCAGAGCTTCAACGAGATCCACGGCACCACCAACAACCCGTGGGACCACACCCGCACCTCGGGCGGCTCCTCCGGCGGCTCGGCCGCGGCCTTGGCCTGCGGCTTCGGTGCGTTGTCGATCGGCTCCGATCTGGCCGGTTCCCTGCGCACCCCGGCCCACTTCTGCGGCATCTACGCCCACAAGCCGACGGTCGGGCTGGTGGCCACCCGCGGCATGATCGCCCCGCCTGCCCCGGCCCTCCCGACCGAACTCGACCTCGCCGTGGCCGGTCCGATGGCCCGCACCGCCCGCGACCTAACCCTCCTCCTCGATGTCATGGCCGGACCGGACCCTCTCACCCACGGCCTGGCCTACCAGCTGACCCTGCCGCCCGCCCGCCACGACCGCCTCGCCGACTTCCGAGTCCTGGTCCTCGACGACCACCCGTTCATCCCAACGGGTTCCGCTGTGCGAGCGGCCGTCAACCGAGTGGCCGACGCCCTGTCCGACAGCGGCGCCCGCGTCGAACGCCGCAGCCCCCTGCTCCCCGATCTGGCCGAAGCCGCAAGGCTTTACCGCCAGCTATTGTTCTCGGGCTCGGTCGCCCGGTTCCCCGTCGACGCGTACGAGCAACTGCAGACCCGCGCCGCCGCGCTGAGCCCGGACGACCGGAGCCTGGATGCCGACCTGCTGCGCGCCATGGTGATGAGCCACCGCGGCTGGCTCGAGGCAACCAACCGTCGCGAACTCCACCGCCAAGCCTGGCGGCAACTGTTCACCGAATTCGACGCCGTGGTCGCCCCGATCACCCCGACACCCGCCTTCCCTCACGACCACAACCCTGACC
>NZ_BAAFGR010000215.1:0-11017 GCF_041154655.1 Nocardia sp. JMUB6875 | reverse complement strand
GGGGTGGCGGGTTCGCGAGTGGGGTTGTCGGCGTTGCTCTCCTGCGAGGAGCACCCCGCCAGCAGGGTCACCACGGTCACACCCGCGAGGGCTGAACCGATCCAGCCGCGACGGCGCATGCAGCGAACTCCTTACTGACCGAACTGACCGACGAAATCATGCGTGCTTCCCTATCTGACCATGGTGCGCCACGACGCCGAGCAAGCGGGGGTCTTCGCGGCGGCGCGCCGTGATCGTGATCGTTGCATCCGATGCCGATTTGCATGATGTGACATGGGGTTTCGGTGGCGCTGTCGGCGACGGCGGTTACCGTGGAAGACAAAACAGGGCTGTAACAGGGAGATGTGTTGGTAGCCGAGCACCCGCCGGGGTTCACCGTCGAGGACGTGACCGTGGGTCGTTACGCGCACGGGTTCGGGATCACCGCGGACGGGCGCTCGTTCGCGTTCCGGACCCACCGCGCGACCTTGACCCTCGAGATCTATCGGGCCGATCTCGAGACCGCTGTACCCGGCCCCGAGGACATCGAGGCGGTGGCATTGGCCCCGGTCACCGATATCGATCTCGATGACGAGCGCAGCGTGGTGGCGCTGGTGCGGGATCTGATTCCGCAGGCCGGACCGGTCGCGGCCGCCCAACCTCGGGAGGCGACGACGGTGCGGGCGCTGCTGGGCCGGTTGGGCGCGGTGATCGACGGCATGTGAACCCGGGTACCCATCCGGGGTGTCTGTGACACAGGAATCACTGTCGCGCGCACGCCATGACAAACTAACGGCACACAACCGCAGTTCGAGCTGACGAGGATGTTGATGCGACTTCGACGACCGGTGACCGCCGCCCTCCTGTTGACCGTGTTCGGCGCGTCGCTCGCCGGGTGCGGCGGGAGCGATGACGAGTCGAAGGTGGCCCAGGCGCGCTCCTCGGCGTACGCGGCGCTGAGTTCGTCCTCCGCGGCACAGCAGACCAGTGCGGCCCGGCCCGCGATTCCGACGGCGGCGCAACTGGATCAGCAGATCAAGTCGGCGCTGGACCCGAATCTGCCCGATGCCGAGCGCACCGCGCTGATCGAGGACGGCGAGGCGTTCAAGGACGCGATCCCGGACATGTACAAGGCCCTCGCCGACAATCCGCGCGCGGTGTACGGGGTCAAGGATCCGGTGTTCGACAACCATGACGGCACCCTGACCGCGACCTTGAGCCTGGACAAGGACGGGTCGGGGACCAATGTGCGCACCACGGTGGTGCATTTCGTGTTCAAGGACGGGCGCTGGAAGATCTCGCGCACCGACCTGTGCGGGATCCTGCGCTCGGCCGATTACAAGACCGCGGCCTGCGGCTGATGCTCGAGGCCGGATCCCTGCGGTGGGGGCGTGCGATCCACCGCTTCCGGTATGTGGTGTTCGCGGTCTTCGGGCTGGTGGTGCTGATGTCCGGGTTCTATGGGCGCGATCTGGGGGATCATCTGACCCAGGAGGGCTGGTTCGACGAATCCAGCCAGTCGGTGGCCGCCTCGAAGCTGGCCGATCAGACCTTCGGGCGTGATACCGACGCGGATCTGATCGCGATCTACACCGCCCCGCCCGGGCGCACCGTCGACGACGAACCGGTGCGCAGCGCGGTGACCGCGGAGCTGGCGCGGCTGCGCACCGAGCATCCGGATCGGATCCTCAAGATCGACTCGTATTTCGACGGCGCACTGATGGGTCAGTTCGCCGATGCCTCGCGCACCCACGCCTTCGCCAGCATCGGGTTGCGCGGCGACGGCGGCACCGACACGGTGAACAACTATCTGGCGATCAAGGACGAATTCCGGGCCGGGGCAACGGGTTCGGGCCCGGGTGGTACGACGGTGCAGTTGGCGGGGATGCAGCCGGTGGTCGAGGGCATCAACACCGGTATGCAGGACGACATCCACCGGGCGGAGCTGATCGCGCTGCCGCTGGTGGCGATCCTGCTGTATTTCGTGTTCGGCGGGGTGATCGGCGCACTGCTGCCGGTGCTCATCGGCGGCATGACGATTCTGGGCAGTCAAGGCATCATGCGGCTGCTCACCAACCACATCCAGGTCAATGTGTTCGCCTCGGCCGTGGTGACTCTGGTGAGCCTGGGCCTGGCCATCGACTACGGGTTGTTCGCGGTGACCCGGTTCCGTGAGGAGCTGGCCGCGGGGCGCAGCGTGGAGGAGGCGACGGCGCGCACGGTGGCCACGGCCGGGCGCACGGTGTTGTTCTCGGCGGCGATCATCGCGGTGAGCCTGGGCGCGTTGTTCATCTACCCCAACGGGGTGCTGCGCTCGGTGCCGCTGGGTGGTATCTCCTCGGTGCTGCTGGCGGCGGTGCTGTCGGTGACCGCGCTGCCCGCGGTGTTGTCGATCGTGGGCCGCCGCATCGATCTGTGGGGGTGGCATCGGCTGGCGAGCATCCGCACCGCCGAGCAGATCGATGCCGGATTCTTTTCGCGGCTGGCGGTTTTCGCGATGCGCAAACCCTGGTTGGTGATCGTGCCGGTGGTGTTGATGCTGCTGGCGTTGATCCTGCCGTTCCGTCACATCGAGTTCGGTGGCCTGTCGGAGCGGTATCTGGCGGCGGGCAATCCGGCGCGGGTCGCGCAGCAGGACTTCGACCGCATGTTCCCGCACTTTCGCACCGAACCGCTGAAACTGGTGGTGGTGGGCGCGAATCCGGCGCAGCTCTCCGATATCCGCTACCAGGCCAACCAGGCGGTCGCCCCGTGGATGACGGGCCCGTTCGATCCGGCCGCGCCCACCAAGGATCAGGTGACGGTGCTGGCCAGCGGGCTGGCCGACAAACGCGACGCCGACACCGTGATCGCGGCACTGCGCGCGATCCCGCCACCGCAGGGGGTGGTGGTGATGGTGGCCGGAGTGCCCGCGCTGGAACGCGATTCGATCCAGGGCCTGCTCGAGGGGCTGCCGTTGCTGGGCGCGATCCTGGTGGCGGCGGCGATCGCGTTGATGTACGCGGCGTTCCGGTCGCTGGTGCTGGCGGTCAAGGCGGTGGTGATGAGCGCGCTGTCCATGGGCGCGACGCTGGGCGTGCTGACCTGGATCTTCGTGGAGGGACACGGGGCGGGTCTGTTCGATTTCACACCGGGCCCGTTGATGTTCGCGGTGCTGGTGTTGATCGTGACGGTGTTGTTCGGGCTGTCCACCGACTACGAGGTGTTCCTGCAGTCGCGTATGGCCGAGGCGCGCGCGGGCGGCGCGGATGCGCAGGAGGCGATCCGCTACGGCATCGCCCACACCGGCGGGGTGATCACCTCGGCGGCGGCGATCCTGATCGTGGTGACCGGTGCGTTCGGGTTCTCGGATCTGGTGCTGATGAAATACATTGCCTACGGCATGATCGCGGCGTTGGTGTTGGACGCCACCGTGATTCGCATGCTGTTGACTCCGGCGGTGTTGAAGTTGGTGTGGCGATGAGCGTGCTCAAGGGCGCGAACCTGGCGTTGATGTTCTTCCTGGAGCTGGCGGTGCTGGGCGCGGCCGCTTGGTGGGGCGCCACCGTGTCCGCGCCGGTGGCGGTGCGGGTGGTCGCGGCGATCGCGGCACCGGCGGTGTTCATCGTGGTGTGGGCGCTGTTCGGGGCGGCCAAGGACGCGAAGTTCGCGCAAACCGGGTGGCGGCGGGTGCTGTTGGAAGTGCTCTGGTTCGGGGCGGCGTCGATCCTGCTGGGTTTCGCGTGGACGCCGGTGGCCGGGGTCGTGCTGTTCGCGGTGTGGTTCGCCAACGGGGCGCTGCGGCTGGTGTGGGGCCAGCAGCAGCTGTAACCGGCCCACCCACAACCCTTTACGCAGCCACATACCCGAAGTACGCGACTGCGCTCGGGTATCTCAGCCCCGAACCGGCAGCACCAGTTGTGCACCCGTCACGGGATGGTCGAACACGTCGACCGGATGCTGGTATACGCGGGTGAGCAGTTGCGGGGTGAGGATTTCGCGCGGGGGCCCGTCGGCGGCGATGCGCCCGTTCTCGAGCACGGCGACGCGGTCGGCGTAGGCGGCGGCCACCCCGAGGTCGTGCAGCACCACCACGACCGCGGCGCCCTTGGTGGCGCGTTCGCGGGCCAGGCGCAGCACCTGCTCCTGGTGTCCGAGATCGAGTGCGGCGGTGGGTTCGTCGAGCAGCAGGGTCGCGGTGTCCTGGGCCAGCACGCGGGCCAGGGCGACGCGGGCACGTTCACCACCGGACAGCGCCGGGAAGGGGCGGGCGGCGAAGCGTTGCACGTCGGTGGCGGCCATGGCGGCGGCGATGGCGGTGTCGTCCTCGTCCTGGCGCGGGGTGCGCGCCCAGGGGGAGCGGCCCATGGCCACGACTTCGCGGGCGCTGAACGGGAATCCGACGGTATGCGACTGCGGCAGCACCGCGCGTCGGCGCGCCATATCCAGGTGTGTCCAGTGGGTCAGCGAGTGTCCGTCGAGATCGACGCTGCCGCCGGATAATTCGAGTTCCCCGGCCAGGGCGGCCAGCAGCGTGGATTTACCGGCCCCGTTGGGGCCGACCAGGGCCACGATCTGCCCGGCGATGACCGGGAAGTCGACGTCGTCGAGGACTGTGCGCTCCCCGCGCTTGGCGCTCACCCCGCGCGCATGCAACGTGACCGTGCCCGGTTCGGGCGCTTCGGGTAGTTGTGTCGAGCGTCCGAAAACCCCTGCCAGTGAACGCAATCGGTTCATGCCCAGCCTCCCGCGCGCGAGCGGGTGCGGCGCAGCAGCCAGAAGAAGAACGGCCCGCCGACCAGCGAGGTGATCATGCCCAGCGGCAGGTCCGCGTTGTGCACCAGCGCGCGGGCCCCGATGTCGGCGGCGACCAGGACCGCGGCGCCGAGGATGGCCGAGAGCGGGATGAGCACGCGGTGGCCGGGGCCGACGAGCATGCGCACCAGATGCGGCACGATCAACCCCACGAACAAGATGATGCCGGTGAACGCGACACCGGCGGTGGCCAGCACGGCGACGACCACGATGATGTTGCGCCGCAACCGTTCCACGTCCACACCCAGATGCCGGGCCGCGGATTCACCGAGCGCGAGCAGGTCCAGGCGCGGCGCCATCCACAACGCGGCCGCGATGCCCAGCAAGGTGAGCGGCCACACCACGTTGACCGCCTGCCAGGTGGCGCCGTTGAGCGAGCCCATCTGCCAGAACACCAGCTGATCGCGCGCCGCCGGGGAGGCTTTGAACAGCAGGAACGAGATCAGGCCACCGGCGAAGGCGTTGATGGCGACACCGGTGAGGATCAAGGTCACCACTTCGGTGCGCCCACCCGAACGCGACAGCAGATACACCAGCGCGGTGGTGCCCAGCCCGGCGACGAACGCGCCCGCGGCCACCGACCAGGCCGCCGCGAACGCGCCGCCGATCACGATGACGGTGCCCGCGCCGACCGCCGCACCGGCCGAGACGCCGATGACGCCGGGTTCGGCGAGGGGGTTGGCGAACACGCCTTGCAGCAGCGCACCGGCGGTGGCCAGGGCCGCGCCGACGAGGATGGCGAGCACGACGCGCGGGAACCGCACTTCCCACAGGGTCACGTATCCGGCTGGGTGGTGCGGCAGCGGACCCCAATCGAGCCCGATCTTGTGGAAGAAGCTGCCCGCGACCTCGGCGGGACTGGTCGGCACCTGCCCGATTCCGGCGGAGATCAGCGCCAGCACCACCAGCCCGGCCAGGGCCGCGGCGAAGATCAGAACGAGGCGCGAGCGACTGTGCCGACCGGTCGGCTCCGGATCGACGCTGGCCGGGAACCGCTGGGCGGCAATCGCTTCCAGTTCGGAGCTCTCGATCCCCGCGGCCGGAGGGTCGGCCGCGTCGGCTGCCGAGCCCGTGGCGGGCGTGTCGGCTCCGGTGTGACGTGTGGTCTCGGCGGTGGCCGGGTCCGGTTGTGGGCGTAGCGGATCGGTCATGCGTTGGTGGTGCCGTAGACGGCCTTGACCAGGGCGGACAGGACGCGCCCGGTGTTGGGGCCGAAGGACAGCAGTACGGCGTCGGACATGTCGACGACGCGTCGGTTTTTCCCGGCGGGGGTCTGGGCGATGCCGGGGACCTTCTCGAGGCCGTCGACGCCGCCGACGGAGGCGAGGCCGTCGCTCATGACCAGTAGTACATCGGGGGCGGCGGCGATCATGGCTTCGCTGGTGATGGGCAGGAAGTCCTGGGTGACGCCGGAGGCGGTGGCCGCGTCGATGCCGCCGATGGCCGCGATCAGCGATTCGGCGCCGGAGCCGGGTCCGAAGATCATGGTGATGGCGGTGGAGCGCAGGTACAGGAACGCGATCTTGGGTTTCGAATCCTGGTGGGGCACCGAGGCGGTCGCGGCGGCGATCTCGTCGCCGGTGCGTTTGGCCAGCGCCTTACCGGCGTCGGGGACGCCGAGGGCGTCGGCGACGGCCTGGATCTGGGGCACGACCCCGTCGAGGGTGCGCTGGGAGTCGAAGTAGACCACGGTGATGCCCAGGGACTTCAACTGGTCGCGCAGGGCGGGGGTAACGGCGGTGGTGTCGGTGAGGAACACCGTGGGCCGCAGTGCCGCAACCGCTTCCACGCTCAGGGTGCCGCTGCCGGAGGAGACCGTCGGCAGGTCCTTGACGGCGGGGAAGGCCGCGGAGTTGGAGCGGCCCACCAGTTTCGAGCGCAGGCCGAGGGCGACGACGGTTTGGGCGAGGGTGCCGTAGCGGTCGGCGGCGATGATGCGGCTGGTGTCGGTGACGGTGACCTCGCTGCCGTCGAAGGATTTCACGGTGACCGGCAGCGCGGGGGTGGGTTCGGGGCTGAGCGGGACCGGGTCGAGGTCGCCGACGCTGGCGGTGACCGGCCCCTTCTGTGCGCCGGTGGTGCTCGTGCCGCTGCCGCAGGCGGTGGCGCCCGCGACGAGACCGATTCCGAGCAGCATGATCAGCAGCGTGCGGATGGCCGGGCGGGCATTCACGAGACACCTCATGCCGGTAAGGGTAGCCTTGCTCATTCTGTGCGTGCGCTCACGTCTCCCAGGGCCGCGGTGATCGCGCGCGGCAACTCCAGGGTCTCGGCGGCCAGGATTCCGGTGAGCTGCCCGATATCGCGGGCCCCCACCAGCATCGACGCCACCCCGGGCTGATCGCGGATCCACGCCAGCGCCACCGCTAACGGTGACGTGCCGAGCCCGTCGGCGGCGGTGACGACGGCATCGACCACGCGCACGGCGTTCTCGTCGAGGCGGGCGTTGATCTCGGCGGCGGTGGCCTCGTCGGCGCCGCGGGAGTCGGCGGGCACGCCGTCGCGGTATTTGCCGGTGAGGATGCCCCCGGCCAGGGGTGCGGTGGCGATGACGCCGATGCCGTGATGCTGTGCGGCGGGCACGAATTCGTGTTCGACCCCGCGCGCGAGCAGCGAGTAGGGGATGTGGGTGGCGGTCAGGGGCGCGGCGGCGGCGAGGGTGGCCAGCTGCCAGCCGTCGTAGCCGCGGGCCCCGGCGTAGCGCACGCGCCCGGAGCGCACGGCCCAGGCGAGGGTGTCGGCGATCTCCTCGAGGGGGGTGTGCGGGTCCCAGGCGGCGACCGACCAGATGTCGAGGTGGTCGGTGCCCAGCTGGGCCAGGGTGTGGTCGAGTTGGCGCATCATGGTGCGCCGGGAGGCGTCGACGGTCCAGCGCACGGCGGCGGGTGCGTCGGCGGCGGCGTCGCTGAGTATCGGTGTGTATCCGGCGTTTCCGCTCAGTACGAGGTCTTCGCGCCCGATCTCGGACAGCAACTCGCCCAGGATGTGTTGGGCGGCGCCGTCACCGTAGGACGGGGAGGTGTCCACGAGGGTGCCGCCGGCTTCCACGAACGCCATGAGTTGGGCGGCGGCGTCCTCGGCGTCGGTTTCGCGGCCCCAGGTGTGGGTGGCCAGCCCGAGCCGCGAGACTCGCAGCCCGCTGCGGCCGACCGTGCGTTGTTCCATCACCGCGCTTGCACTTTCGTCACACGCGTCAGCCTAGGCGCAGCGGTCGCTTCTGCCCCGCTATGGCCCGCGGCGAGCGCGGCGGGTCTGCCGAATTCGCGTATGCGTGTCCGGAGTCGGACATCGCCGGATAGGGTCGCTGCGATGTTGCGGCGCTGCTGCGCCATGGCGCGCCCGGGACGGCGTTACGGTCGCGGACCGGGTGGGCCGGGCGGCGGGCGTGGTCGACGGTGTTGACTGGTGGATGTCGTGGGCGCGAAATGTCGCGCGGGAGCCGAGTTTTCGGGACTGGAGGGTGTGTGGGCGAGTCGATGACGTGGGTGCAGGCGCTGGTGCTGGGCCTGGTGCAGGGGTTGACGGAGTTTCTGCCGGTGTCCTCCTCGGCGCATCTGCGGATCACCTCGGCGGTGTTCTTCGGTGATGACGCGGGCGCCTCGTTCACCGCGGTCACCCAGTTGGGCACCGAGGCGGCGGTGCTGGTGTATTTCGCCAAGGACATCTGGCGCATCCTGGTGGCGTGGTGCACCACGCTGTGGTGGAAAGTGCGTGCCCCGCAACGGGAGTCGGTGCCGTTGCACGAGCGGGCCACCACGGTGCTGCCGGTGCTGAGCGAGGACGGGCGTTTCGCCTACGGCCCGGACCCGGACACGCAGCGGGCGCTGGACTACCGCGTCGGCTGGTATGTGATCATCGCCACCGTGCCGATCGGGGTGCTGGGTCTGGTGTTCAAGGACCAGATCCGTACCGGCGCACGGAATCTGTGGCTGATCTCGACGATGCTGATCGTGTTCGCGCTGGTGATCGCGGCGGCGGAGTACTACTCGGGCAAGGCCTACGGGCGCCGGCGTCGCCCGATCGAGCTGCTCACCACCCGCGATGGGCTGATCATGGGTTTCGCGCAATGCCTGGCGTTGATCCCGGGCGTGTCGCGTTCGGGGGCGACGTCGTCGGCGGGTCTGTTCTGCGGGCTGACTCGTGAGGCGGCGGTGCGGTTCTCGTTTCTGCTGGCGATTCCGGCGGTGGTGGCCTCGGGGCTGTTCTCGCTGCCGGATGCGTTCGAACCCGCCGGTGAGGGCCTCAACGCGTCGGGTCCGCAGCTGCTGGTGGCGACCATCGTGTCGTTCGTGGTGGGGTACGCGTCGGTGGCGTGGCTGCTGAAATTCGTGGCCCGGCATTCCCTGGACTGGTTCGTGGGCTATCGGATCGTGCTGGGGTTGACGGTGATGGCGCTGCTGGCGACCGGCGTCGTGTCGGCGACCTAGTCGGTAGGCTGTCCCGGTGACGGTGATCCTGTTGCGGCACGGCGTGTCCACGTCGAACACTGCCCGCACCCTGGCCGGGCGCAGCGCCGGTGTCGATCTGACCGATCGTGGTCGCGAACAAGCCCACTCGCTGGTCGAAAGACTGGGTTCGCTGCCGATCGAGCACATCGTGTGCTCGCCGCTGCTGCGCTGCCAGCGCACCGTCGCCCCGCTGGCGGACAAGCTGGGGCTCGAGGCCGAACCCGATGAGCGGCTGCTGGAAGTCGATTACGGCGACTGGACCGGCAAGGCCCTGTCCGATCTGGTGAGCGAGCCGTTGTGGAAGGTGGTGCAGCGCCACGCCTCGGCGGCGGTGTTCCCTTCGGGAGAGTCCTTGGCGCAGGTACAGTTTCGCGCCGTGTCCGCTATCCGCGAACGAGATCGGCAATTCGCGACCCGGCATGGTAGCGATGTGTTGTGGATTGCGTGCACGCACGGCGATGTCATCAAGTCGGTGCTGGCCGACGCGTTCGGGCTGCACCTGGACGGTTTCCAGCGGATCGTGGTCGAACCGGCCTCGATCAGCGTGATCCGCTACACCCCGACCGCCCCGTATGTCTGGCGGGTGAACGACACCGGCCCGGATCTGTCCGGGTTGGCGGCGATTTCACCGCGAACCGGCGGCGAATCGCGCTCGGGGCCGGTTCCCGGTGGGGAAACGGGTACCACGGACAGTAGTGATAATGGGGTTGCGGAACACCCCGATTCATAAATGAGTGAACCGAATGGAGGTGCAATGGGCCGAGCAATCCATATTTTCCGCACCCCCGATCGTTTCGTCGCCGGCACCGTCGGCGAGCCGGGCGACCGCGCGTTCTATCTGCAGGCGGTGCAGGAACCGCGGGTGGTCAGTGTGCTGTTGGAGAAGCAGCAGGTGAAGGTGCTGGCCGATCGGATGGGTCTGCTGCTGGACGAGGTGCAACGCCGGTTCGGGACCTCGGTGCCGCCGCAGGCCGCCGATGTGGCCGACACCGCGCCGCTGCTGACGCCGATCGATGCCGAATTCCGGGTCGGCACCATGGGTTTGGGCTGGGACGCGGATGCGAACGCGGTGGTGGTGGAGTTGCTGGCGATCACCGAGACCGAGGTCGACGAGTCGGTGGTGCTCGATGACACCGAGGAGGGCCCCGACGCGGTGCGGGTGTTCCTGACTCCGATCCAGGCGCGGGAGTTCGCGTTGCGCTCGGCGCGGGTGATCGCGGCGGGCCGACCGCCGTGCCCGTTGTGCGGGGAACCGTTGTCCCCGGTCGGGCACATGTGTGTGCGCACCAATGGTTACAAGCGTGGCGAGATCTTCGGCGCCACCGAGATCGACGAGGAATGACGTGAGCGACCCGCTGCACACCGCCGAGTTGACGGTGATCGGGCAGGTCACCACCGCCAGCAATGTGACCCTGGTCTGTGAGACCGACGGGGAGCAGGGGCTGCGGGTGGTGTACAAGCCGGTGCGCGGGGAGCGGCCGCTGTGGGATTTCCCGGACGGCACCCTGGCCGGGCGTGAGGTGGCCTCGTATCTGGTGTCGCAGGCGCTGGGGTGGGGGGTGATTCCCGAAACCGTGTTGCGGGAGGGCCCGTTGGGGCCGGGGATGGTGCAACGCTGGATCGACGTGGTCGAGGACGGCCACGGCCCGGATCTGGTGGATCTGTGCCCGGTGGGACAGATTCCGGCCGGTTACCGGGAGGTGTTGCGGGCGTTGGATCCGGGTGGGCATCCGGTGTCGCTGGTGCACGCCGAGGATCCGGGGTTGGTGCGGATGGCGGTGCTGGATGTGTTGATC
>NZ_BAAFGR010000214.1:0-11093 GCF_041154655.1 Nocardia sp. JMUB6875 | reverse complement strand
CTCCCCGGGCGAAACCGTCCCCGGCGCCAAGGACGATCCGGACCACCCCATCACCGCCGACGTCAATCTGGGCTCCTCGATGTTCAAGCTCGGCGGCGCGACCGGTTCGGCGGGCAGCGGCTCCGGCAACAACAACTGCACCGTCCTGGGCAGCGCCGCCTCGCTCGGCGGCTTCGCGGGCCTGGGCTGCGGCCCCAACGGGCCCGGCACCGTCCGCTGACGGACTTTCCCCGGTCGAGCACGACGAAGGGGCATCGGCTGTTTCGCCGATGCCCCTTCTGTCATGTCCCGATCAGCCGCGGTCGGCGTTGCCCGCCTTCCACTGCTCCCACGGAATGTTCCAGTCGCCCAGCCCGTCCACGCCGGACAGCGTGCCGCCGACCGTGTTCTTCACGATGGTGATGTCGCCGCGCTTGACGTTGTCGTAGACCCATTTGGCGTCGGCCGGGCTCAGGTTGAGGCAGCCGTGGCTGGTGTTGGAGTAGCCCTGCGCGCCCACCGACCAGGGGGCCGAGTGGAAGAAGATGCCCGAGTACGAGATTCGGGTCGCCCAGTCGATGGGGGTCTTGTAGCCGTTGGGCGAGTTCACCGGGACGCCGTAGGTGGAGGAGTCCATGATGATGCGGTCGAACTTGTCGCCCACGATGTAGACGCCGTTGTCGGTGGGCGTGGAGTCCTTGCCCATCGAGGTCGGCATGGTCTTGATCACCTGGCCGTTGCGTTCGACGGTCACCATCTTGGTGTTGTCGTCGGCGGTGAAGACGGTGGCGTCGCCGACGGTGAAGCTGGAGTGGATGTCGCTGTCGCCCACCAGGCCGTTGCCCATGTCGTGGCCGTAGGCGTTGACCGCGATGTCGACCTTGGTGCCCGGCGCCCAGTAGTTCTGCGGCCGCCAGCGCACCTCACGATTGTTGACCCAGTAGAACGCGCCCTCGACCGCGGGCGTGGTGGTGATCTTGATCGCGGCCTGCGCGGCCTTGCGGTCCGGAATGTTCTCGTCGAACTGCACGGCCACCGGCTGGCCAATGCCGACCACGTCGTTCTCCGCCGGCAGCAGGTACGGGTGGGTGCGGTTGTTCGGGGAGATGGTGGTGAAACTCATGGTCGAGGTGGTCGCGCCGCCGAGACCGATGGCGTCGACGCTCAACTTGTAGGTGCGCCCGAATCCCAACTGCTCGGTCAACTTCCACGAGCGGCCGTCCTGCGCCAGCTCCCCCGGCACCGGCTTGCCGTCCGGATTGGTGAGCGTCACGGCGGTGAACTTGCCGTCCTCGACCCGCAGGTTCAGCTCACCCGGCGCCACCCCCTTGTCGCCGTCCTTGATCGGCGAGATCAGCTTCGGCTTCATGAGCTCACTGATCGGGTTGGAATCGATTGCCATCGAGGACGACCGGTGCTCACTCCCCGAGGAGCACCCCGTCAGCGCCAATGCCAGCACCGCCGCCCCGACCGCCAGCAGCTTGCCGGTTCGTCGTCGGCCCTTCGCATGACTCATCGCAACCCCGCTCCACGTCTCGTGTAGACCCTCCGCGCCCAACGACTTCAGGGCTCGCTCCAAACATCCGTGATCACCCCCGTCGCGTTAACAAGTCTCGACATACTCGGAAACCTCCAGCTCGAGGGGGCGATTTCACTTTCGGCCACCATCCCTGTTAATGTTCTTTCCGCACCGCAGAGAGCCGCGAGCGAGACTCCAGGCCCCCGGCGGCGAGACACGCGCCATTAGCTCAATTGGCAGAGCAGCTGACTCTTAATCAGCGGGTTCGGGGTTCGAGTCCCTGATGGCGCACAATCCGAACGCCCCGACAGTCCAACTGTCGGGGCGTTTTTCGTGTGCTGGCGGGTGCCGTTTTCCTGTTCGGCGGGCGCCGGGGACACGCGGGTGTTCACGCAAACCCCGCCGTCGGCGAAAGATATAGATGAATACGCGCAAGTAGCCCCCTATCGGGGTGGTCTCCGTACGCGGCAACGGTGCAGACTACCCGGGACCGGCAGTCGCAACGTCGCCCGACCGGGCCAATGCAACGCTAGGAGGGAGCAGGCGGTGTTCAGCCGTATTGCCATCGTGAACCGCGGGGAAGCCGCGGTCCGACTTATTCACGCCGTCCGGGATCTGGCCGCGGAGACCGGCCTCGCGATCCAGACGATCGCGCTTCACACGGATGTCGACCGGAACGCGACGTTCGTGCGCGAAGCCGATATCGCGTACGACCTCGGACCGGCGGCCGCGCGCCCGTACCTCGATCTGAAGGTGCTCGAGCGCGCGCTGAAGGCGACCAAGGCCGATTCGGCGTGGGTGGGTTGGGGTTTCGTCGCCGAGGACCCGGCGTTCGCGGAGCTGTGCGAGGAGATCGGGGTGACCTTCATCGGTCCCAGCCCCGACGCCATGCGCAAGCTGGGTGACAAGATCGGCGCGAAGCTGATCGCCGAAGAGGTCGGCGTGCCGGTGGCGCCGTGGAGCCGCGGCGGGGTCGATACCGTCGAGGCCGCCGTGGCCGCCGCCGAGGAGATCGGCTACCCGCTCATGCTGAAGGCGACCGCCGGCGGTGGCGGACGCGGTATTCGCATGATCACCAACGAGGCCGAGCTGGTCGACGCCTACGAGCGCACCCGGCAGGAGGCCGCGCGCGCCTTCGGCTCCGGCGTGGTGTTCCTGGAGCGCCTGGTCACCGGCGCCCGCCACGTCGAGGTGCAGGTGATCGCCGACGGTCAGGGCACCGCGTGGGCGCTGGGCGTGCGCGACTGCTCGGTGCAGCGGCGCAATCAGAAGGTCATCGAGGAATCCGCCTCGCCGGTGCTGCGTCCCGAACAGGTCGCCGATCTGAAGGCCTCGGCCGAGCGGCTGGCCGTCGCGGTCGGCTACCGCGGCGCGGCGACCGTCGAGTTCCTGTACCACCCCGGCGACGAGCTGTTCGCCTTCCTCGAGGTCAATACCCGACTGCAGGTCGAGCACCCGATCACCGAGGCCACCACCGGTTTCGACCTGGTGCGCGCGCAGTTGATGGTCGCCTCCGGCCACAAGCTCGAGGGTGAGCCGCCCGCCGAGCGCGGCCACGCCATCGAGGCCCGGCTCAATGCCGAGGATCCCGACCGCGACTTCGCGCCCGCCCCGGGCCGCATCGCGCGCCTGGATCTGCCCGCGGGCCCGGGCATTCGCGTCGACACCGGCGTCAGCGAGGGCGACACCATCCCCGCCGACTTCGACTCCATGATCGCGAAGATCATTGCCTACGGCCGCAACCGCGACGAGGCGCTGGGCCGCCTGCGCCGGGCCATGGCGCAGACCCGCGTGGTCATCGAGGGCGGCTCGACCAACAAGAGCTTCGTGCTCGACCTGCTCGATCAGCCCGAGGTGATCGACGGCAGCGCCGACACCGGCTGGATCGACCGCGTCCGCGCCGAGGGACGCCTTGTCTCGCACCGGCATTCCGCGATCGCGGTGGCCGTGGCCGCCATCGACGCCTATGAGGAAGAGGAGCAGGTCGAGCGCGAGCGCCTGCTGTCCACCGCCGCCGGTGGCCGTCCCCAGGTGCAGCATCAGAGCGGTCGCCCGCACGATCTCAAGCTGCGCGGCGTCAGCTACCGGGTGCGGGTCGCGCGCATCGGCGCGCACCGGTTCCGGATCGGCATCGAGGCTGGCGGCGATATGCGTGCCGCCGACGTGGATCTGGAGCGTTTCGACCGGCATACCGGTCAGATCGTGGTGAACGGCAGCCGATTCCGCGTGGTCGCCGGCACCCACGGGCCGGTGCACCTGGTCGATGTCGAGGGCGTGACCCATCGGATCAGCCGGGACGAGGGCGGTGTCGTGCGCTCCCCCGCGCCCGCGCTGGTGGTCGCCACCCCGCTCGAGGTCGGCGCCGAGGTCGAGGCCGGTGCTCCGGTGCTGGTGCTGGAATCCATGAAGATGGAAACCGTGCTGCGCGCGCCGTTCCGGGCTCGCCTGAAGGAATGCGCGGTCTCGGTCGGCTCCCAGGTGGAGACCGGCGCGCCGCTGCTGCGGCTGGAGCCGCTGGCCGAGGAGGGCGAGGAGGCCGCCGACGCCGCGGCCACCGGTGCGGTCGAACTGGATCTGCCCGGCTCCCCGGCGCCGGTCCGCCCGAACGAGGGACTGGCCCGGAGTCTGCAGGACCTCAACAGCCTGCTGCTCGGCTTCGATGTCGACCCGCACGACGAGAAGCGGGTGCTCGAGGACTATCTGGCCATGCGCCGCAGCGCGATCGCCGACCACCGCCGCCCGCTCGCCGAAGAGATCGAGCTCGTGGAGACGTTCGCCGATCTCACCGAGCTCAGCCACAACCGGCAGTGGGACGACGACGGCTCGCACGGCCACGTGCACAGCGCGCGCGAGTTCTTCCACGGCTACCTGCAGAGCCTCGATGTGGAGCGGGCCGGACTCCCGGAGTCCTACCGCGCCAAGCTCGCCAAGGCGCTCGCGCACTACGGCGTCACCGAGCTGGACCGCTCCCCCGACCTCGAGGCCGCGGTCTTCCGCATCTTCCTGGCTCAGCAGCGTCCGGCCGACACCGTCACCGTCATCACCGCGCTGCTGCGCGAGTGGCTGCTCGAGCCGGGCCCGGAGCGGGTGCTGCGCGAGCCGGCCGGTCTGGCGCTCGAGCGTCTGGTGACCGCGACCCAGGTGCGTTTCCCGGGTCTGGCCGACCTGGCCCGCGGTGTGGCCTACGCCTGGTACGGGCATCCGCTGCTGCTGCGCAACCGCGCCCGCGTGTACACCACCGTGCGCAAGCACCTGAGTCTGCTTGACGCGCAACCGGATACGCCCGATCGCGCGGAGCGGATCGCGGATATGGTGCGCGCCACCGAACCGCTGGTGCGGCTGCTCGGCCAGCGCCTGGTGCGCGGCTCCGCGGACAACACCGTCATGCTCGAGGTGCTGACCCGCCGCTACTACGGCAACAAGGACCTCGTGAACGTGCGCACCGAGCACGCGGACGGCCACGCGTTCGTCGTCGCCGAGCGGCGGGGCGTGAGCCTGGTGTCGGCCGCGGTGCGTTTCGACGAGCTCGACACCGTCGTGCGCGGGCTGGCGCATGTGGCGCGCGGCGCCGCGTCCGTCGAGGCCGACATCTACCTCAGCTGGGAGAAGCAGCCCGAGGACTTCGAGGCGATGGCGGCGGCGCTGCAGGAAAAGCTTGCGGCGTACCCACTTCCGGATCAGGTGCACCGGATCACGTGCACGGTGGCGGGCAGCGGCGGTGCGGTCATGCACCACCACTTCACCTTCCGTCCCGCGACCACCGGCATGACCGAGGAACGGCTCATCCGCGGCCTGCACCCGTACATCGCCCAGCGCATGCAGATGCGTCGGCTGCGCAAGTTCGACCTCACCCGCCTGCCGTCCTCGGACGACGAAGAGGTGTACCTGTTCCGCGCGGTGGCCAAGGAGAATCCGAACGACGACCGGCTCATCGCCTTCGCGCAGGTCCGCGACCTGGCCGCGCTGCGTGAGCAGGACGGCCGGCTGCTGGTGCTGCCGACCGCGGAGAACACCATCGCCACCTGCCTGGACTCGCTGCGGCGAGCGCAGGCGCAGCGGCCGTCGAACAAGCGGTTCAACACCAACCGGATCGTCATGTACATCTGGCCGGTGGTCGACGTCACCCGGACCGAGCTGGAGACGGTGATCGGCGGACACGTGCTGCCGATGACCCAGGGCGCGGGGCTCGAGGAGATCCTGCTCATCGCGCGCCAGCGCGACCCGCAGACCGGGGAGCTCACCAAGATCGCGGTGCGCATCTCGTTCGACACCACCGGACGCGTCGTGGTGAATGTCGATGAGCGCAGCGATGATCCGGTCGAGCCGCTCGACGAGTACCGGCAGAAGGTGCTGCGCGCCGCCAGCCGCAATACCGTCTACCCGTACGAATTGACCGGTCTGCTCGGTGATTTCGCCGAATACGACCTCGACGAGAACCACGCGCTGGTGCCCGTGGATCGACCCAAGGGGCACAACAAGGCCGCGCTGGTGGCCGGTGTGGTGACCACCGCGACCGCGCAGCATCCGGGCGGCATCAAGCGGGTGGCCCTGCTCGGCGATCCGACGAAATCCCTTGGCGCGCTGTCGGAGCCGGAGTGCCGCCGGGTGATCGCGGCGCTGGACCTCGCCGAGCGGTTGCAGGTGCCGCTGGAGTGGTACGCGCTGTCCTCGGGCGCGCGCATCTCCATGCAGTCGGGCACCGAGAACATGGACTGGGTGGCCGCGGCGCTCAAGCGGATCGTCGAGTTCACCCAGGACGGCGGCGAGATCAATATCGTCGTCAACGGCATCAATGTCGGTGCGCAGCCGTACTGGAACGCCGAGGCGACCATGCTCATGCACACCAAGGGCGTGCTGATCATGACGCCGGAATCGGCCATGGTGCTCACCGGCAAGCAGGCGCTGGACTTCTCCGGCGCGGTCTCCGCCGAGGACAACTTCGGCATCGGCGGCTACGACCGCGTCATGGGCCCCAACGGCCAGGCGCAGTACTGGGCGCCGAATCTGCTTGCCGCGCGGGACATCCTGATGGCGCACTACGACTTCACGTACGTGGCCCCGGGTGATGCGGGACCGCGGCGGGTGCGCTCGGCCGACCCGATCGATCGCGATGTCTCCGACTTCCCGCACGTGCTGGACGGCAGCGATTTCACCACCGTCGGCCAGATCTTCTCGGCCGAGATGAACCCGGATCGCAAGAAGCCCTTCGACATTCGCACCGTGATGCGGGCGCTGGCCGACCAGGACCACGAGGTGCTGGAACGCTGGGCGGGCATGGCCGACGCCGAGACCTCCGTCGTGTTCGACGCGCGGCTCGGTGGAATCCCGGTGTGCCTGTTGGGCATCGAGTCGCGCAGCGTGCCGCGGCGCGGTTTCCCGGCCACCGACGGGCCCGACACCTACACCGCGGGAACGCTGTTCCCGCAGTCGTCGAAGAAGGCGGCCCGGGCGATCAACGCGGCCAGCGGCAATCGCCCGCTGGTGGTGCTGGCCAACCTGTCCGGCTTCGACGGCTCGCCGGAGTCCATGCGCAAGGTGCAGCTGGAGTACGGCGCCGAGATCGGCCGTGCCATCGTCAATTTCGAGGGCCCGATCGTCTTCTGCGTCATCTCCCGCTACCACGGCGGCGCGTTCGTGGTCTTCTCCAAGGCCCTGAACCCGAACATGACGGTGCTCGCGCTCGAAGGCTCGTTCGCCTCCGTCCTCGGCGGCGCGCCCGCCGCGGCGGTGGTGTTCTCCGGAGAGGTCAACGCCCGCACCGCGGCCGATCCGCGCGTCCGCGAATTCGAGTCCCGCGCGGTCAACGCCTCCGGCACCGACCGCGCCACCCTCACGGCGGAACGCGACGAACTGCGCTCCGCGGTCCGGGCGGAGAAGCTCGGTGAGGTGGCCGCGGAATTCGACCGCGTCCACAACATCCAGCGCGCGGTCCAGGTCGGTTCGGTCGACGCCATCATCAGCACCGCCGAACTCCGCCCCCGCATCATCGAGTCCATCGCCGCGGGCCTCGCCAAGTAACCCGCCCGACCCCGATCGCCCCCGACAAGCCCGGCTTGTCGGGGGCGACCCCGTTTTTCCAGGCGTTTTGGCCCCCGGTCCACCGACCGGTTACCCTTCTTTCCGCACCAAGCGCCATTAGCTCAATTGGCAGAGCAGCTGACTCTTAATCAGCGGGTTCGGGGTTCAAGTCCCTGATGGCGCACCACACCGAAGCCCCCGACCGGGCAACTGGTCGGGGGCTTCGGTCGTTGGTGCGGCCGGATGGTTCGGCTCGAACTTATGGTTTGCGACGGCCGAATTCCGTTGTGGGGCAGAGTTGCGGTGTGCGCTAGCGACGCAACGGATCTCGCTTTTTACTGATCGCCGTGAGTAATCGAGTTCTGATTTCCGGTGCGAGCGTGGCGGGGCCGGCGCTCGCCTACGGGCTGCACCGCCTGGGCTATGACGTGACCGTGGTCGAGCGTGCACCGTCGCTGCGGAGCAGCGGGTACGCGGTCGACTTCCGCGGCGACGCCTTCACCGTGCTCGACGGCATGGGCATTTTGGACGAGGTTCGCGGCCACGACACCCGCATGCGCGGCACGGATCTGGTCGATGCCCAGGGCAACAAGACCGGTGAGCTGCCCAGCGAGGCGTTCGCGGGCGACCTGGAGATCCCGAAGAAGGAGCTCACCGCCATCCTGCACCGCATCACGGCCGAGAACGTGCGCTACCTGTTCGGTGACACGATCACCGAGCTCGAGCAGACCGGCGACGAGGTGCGAGTCCGGTTCGAACACCACGAACCCGCAAGCTTCGACCTCGTGGTCGGCGCCGACGGCGTGTACTCCACGGTGCGGCGACTCGCGTTCGGGCCGCATTCGCAGTTCGTCGGCCACCTGGGCATGTCCGGCGCGGGCTTCACCACCACCAATTTCCTCGGGCTCGACCATCGCGTGGTGCTGCAGAGCACGCCGGGCCGTGCGGTATTGCTGTTCAGCGCCAACGAATCCGACCGAATGACCGTCAGCCTGTCCTTCGCCACCCCCTCGGCCGAAGTGGATCTGCTCGACCGCGCCCGGCAGCAGGAGCTGGTGCACGCCGCCTTCGCCGATGCGGGCTGGGAGGTGCCGCGCCTGTTGAAGGAGATGACCGAGGCACCGGACTTCATGTTCTCCTCGGCCTGCCAGGTGGAAATGGATCGCTGGTCGCAGGGCCGCGTCGTGCTGGTCGGCGACGCCGGGTATTGCGCCGCACCGACTTCCGGCATGGGCACCTCCCAAGCCCTCATCGGTGCGGACACCCTCACCGCGTGCCTCGCCGAGACCGACGGCGACCACGCCGCCGCGTTCGCCGCCTACGAGCAACGCCTCCGCCCCTACGTGACCGCCAACCAGGAACACGGGCGCGAAGCCGCAGCCATGTTCGGCGGCTGATCAGGGCACCTCGATCACTACATCTCAGGAGTACAGATGCGTGAGTTCGGCATCGAACTGTTCGACAAGTGGACCGCCATGTGGAACCGCGACTACGACCTGGCCGAGGAGATCATGGCCCCGGAATTCGTGCTGCGCTACGCCCAGCCCGGCGCATCGGCCTACGACGACATTCGGGATCCGAAAGCCTTTGTGGCACAGATCCAGAGCTTCCACGACGAGGTTCCCGGGCTGAGCTTCGCGCCGGATGCGGTGCCGGTCGTGGAGATGGACGAGAACCGGACGGGCATCGTGGTCCGGCCCTACCGGGCGCGCATCACCGCCCCGGACGGCACGATCACCGATATCAGCGGCACCGACATGTTGCGCGCGGAGAACGGGCGGATCGTGGAGGTCTGGTCGGTCTCGGGAGGTCTCGCGGGACGCAGCTTCTACGCGTCGAACTGACCGTCCCGCCCGGATTCGGCTCGGCGGCGTTTACGGAACTCGCGCGGCGTTTCGCCGAAACGGTCTTTGAACGCCGCCGAGAACCAGGTCGCGGTGAAGCCGCAGCGGGCCGCCACCTCCGCGATCGGCGGGTCCGGCCGCTCCAGCATGGTGCGTGCCGCGCGCAACGATTCCTCGCGGCGCAGATCGCGGTAGGTGGTCCCGCCCTGCTGCAAGGCCAGCCGCAGTTGGCGCGGTGACCAGCCCAGCGCGGCCGCCACGGCCGGTAGGCGCACATCGCCGGTCCCGACGGTTTCGCGCACGTACCGCCGGACCGCCTCCATCGTCTCGGTGCGGTGATCGGGCTGGGGCCGCAGGTCACCGGTCAGCAGCAGGCACAGCAGTTCGCTGATGCGATCGCAGACCGCGTTGAACTCCAACTCCGACAGCCGGTCTCGTTCGCCGTGCGCGCTGCGGATCATGGAATTCACCACGCGGCCGAGCCCGGTGTCGAGATCGAGGAAGGTTCGCATCGGTCCGGCCGGAGGCAGCGCGTGATCGATCTCGGTGCGCGGGATCTGCATGGCGTACGCCGTTGCCCCGGGCCGCAATCGGCACTCCTGATCCAGCCCCATCACCATCGCGCGCCCCTGCGGGACCCGCACCGCCGCGTCGGCGTCGTCGGTCCACCGGACACCGAAGACGCTGCGGTCGGGTACCACCAGCCAGTAGAAGTCGTCCGCCGGAACACATTTGACATTGCCGCGGGTGCGGTGGGCGATCCGCCCCTCGGGTTCGTCCCAGCGCAGCAGGCTGTACTGACCGCTCTGCTGACAGGTCAGCGTGGACCGCCAACTCCGGGTGTACAGGTATCGATGCTCCATCGGCACGAAGGTGTTGGTCAGTTCGGACCACTCCTCCGCGGCACCCACGGTCAAATCGATGAACCGCATATGGACACCCCGTTCACGACCACCGCGGGCCCTCGGACACCGCGCAAACCCTTGTCGCGAACTGTATCAATGGCCGAATACTCCTGCCTCGGAGGATAAGTCTTGGTTATCACTGCTGGAACGAGCTGCGCATTGGTCCACGAGCGGCGGTCGAGTGAGCTGATCCCATGGCAACTCTCGCAGAGCAGGCAACCTCGTTCCTCGCGCTCCACCGCCCCGGCACGCCCGTCATCCTGCCGACGGTATGGGACGCGTGGTCGGCGAACCTGGTGCAGGAAGCCGGATTCGCCGCCCTCACCGTCGGCAGTCACCCCCTGGCCGCCGCAGCGGGCAGATCCGACCACGAGTGCATGACCCTCGATGAGGTGCTGGCCCGCGTCCGCGAAATCACCTCGGTGATCGACCTTCCCGTCTCGGTAGACCTCGAATCGGGATACGGGGCGACACCTGCCCAGCTCATCGAGGGACTGCTCCAGGCCGGGGCCATCGGCCTCACTATCGAGGATTCGGTACACAGCGAGGGCAATCGCCTCCGAGAGCCGCACGAGCATGCCGACTTCGTCGCCGAGTTGCGCAGCGCCGCCGACGCTTCCGGCATCCACGTCGTGCTCAATGCCCGCACCGACCTGTTCCTCCGCCGCGACGGCGCGGAATCCGACCGCCTGGACCGCGCGATGGCGCGCCTCCGCCTGGCAGCCGAAGCCGGTGCGGACGTCCTCTACCCCATCGGCCGCCACACCCCGGACACCTTGCACCGCTTCGCCACCGAACTCCCCCGCCCGGTCAATGCCATCACCGCCC
>NZ_BAAFGR010000213.1:0-11104 GCF_041154655.1 Nocardia sp. JMUB6875 | reverse complement strand
CCCCTGCCCGACGACACCCCCACTCCCCTGCCCGCGAACGCCACCGCGCCACCCGCGGATCCCGCCGCGACGACCTCGCACTCGATCCCGACGGCCACAGAATTTCCCGGCGCGCCTCCCGCAGATCCCGCCGCGATGCATGGCGACCCCAGCACGCCCCCAAGCGGAATCCCCAGTGCGCCAACTGAAGCGAACCCCGGTACACCACCCGGGGGCATCCCGGGCGCCCTGTCTCATGTGAACTCCGCCGCGTCTCAGGCGAACTCCGCCGCGTCTCAAGCGAACTCCGCCGCGTCTGAGGCGAACTCCGCCGCGTCTCTGGCGAACTCCGCCACGAGCTCCGGCGAAGGCGCTCGCGGGCATTACCCGCAGCAGCTGTCGCGGGCGCTCGGGATGATGGAGAACATCCTCATCACGCTGTCGGCGGTGACGCCGGCTTCCAGCGTTTTCATCATCGTTCCGGCGATACTGCTGGCGGCCGGGGGCGCGTCGGTGCTGACCCTCGCGCTGGCGGCGGTGGCGTCGGTGTTCGTGGGGCTCTGCTATGCGGAGCTGGCCGCGGCCTACCCGATCGCGGGCGGCGAATACACCTGGGCGGCAAGGCTGTTGGGTCGCTCCAGCGGTTTCGCCATCTTCGTGCTGACGTTGGTGAACGGGGTCTTGATCATCGCGGTGATCGCGCTCGGCACGGGCGATTACCTCAGCGTGGCGATACCGAGCCTGGGCGGCAAGTGGGTCGGCGTGGGGGTCATCGCGGTGACGACGGCGATCGCGCTGTGCAATATCAAGGCGAACGCCTGGGTCACGGGAGTCTTTCTGTGCGTGGAGGTTTCGGCCATCGCCGCGTTGGTCGTGCTGGGACTGGCCCATACCGAGCGCGGTCCGGACGCCTTCGTGCACGCGCAGACCGCCTCCGGAGACGGATTGGCGGGCGTGGGAATCGGGTCCCTGGCCACCCTGATCCCGGTGGCACTGTTCGCCTACAACGGTTACGGCGCGGCGGTGTACTACGCCGAGGAAACCCGCAACGCCACCCGCACCATCGGCCGCGTGATCATGATCTGCCTGGCCGCGACGGTCGCCATCGAGATACTCCCGCTGGCGGCGGTGGTACTGGGCGCACCCTCGCTGACCGAACTCCTACACAGCGACGCCCCGATGAACTACTTCCTGACCGCCCGCGGCGGCTCGGCGGTGAATACCGCTGTGAGCGTTGGCATCGCGATCGCCATCGTGAACGCGGTGATCGCGATCATCCTCCAGATCGCCCGGCTCCTGTTCGCCTCCGCCCGCGACCGCAGCTGGCCGGACCCGATCGACCGCGCCCTGGCCACGGTCCATCCACGCCTGCACACCCCGGTCGTCGCGACCCTGACGGTCGGCGCATTCGCGGCGCTGGCCGCCGCGATGCTGCCCCTGCACTGGCTCATCGTCGCCACCGGCGCGGGCCTGGTCCTGGTATACCTCTTCGTAGCCCTGGCCGCCCTACGAATCCGCCTGGTAGGCACCGGAATCCCCGGCGGCTACCGAATGCCCCTGTGGCCACTACCGCCCCTGACCGTAATCGCCGTCATGGCCTACTCCGCCTACAGCCTGGGCCGAAACGACTGGCAGCAGATCGCCTTCGCAGCAGCAGCCATGGCCGCAGGCTACGCCTACTACGCGCTCTATTTACGCCCTCGTCGCGACGAGCGCTGGACCCTCCCGGACCCGATCCACGAGGGCTGAGCCCTACTTGGGATCCGAAGCAGGAATCCCCTGCGCAAGAAGCTGATTCAAATATGGGCCGCCCTCAGCAAGAGCAATGGGCACACCAATGAGGGCAGTACCCGCGATCGCACCAACGGCCCCGAGCGCGGCACCGGTCACCAAGCATCCGCCAACCGCGCCGGGCAGGGCCAGTACACCCAAGCTGACCGCGCCCCCGCCAATGCCCCCAACCAAACCACCCGCGAGGCAACCAATTCCAGCTCCGGCCGCAGTCCCGATCAGCGCCCCCGCTCCGGTACCCAAGGTAACCGCATCACCCAACTTCTCGACCGCATCACCGGTGTCGCCAGGAGCGGTAACCGAAGCGGGCGGTGCAGCAGCCGCGGTGGCCGCAGTGCTCGCAATGGTGGCGGCAGCGAGTACACCCGCAGCCACGAAGTGTCGAATTCTCATCCTCAGTCTTCCTCTAACCTATTTCAGTCTTACTGCAATAAGTGAGAGGAAGTCAAACTCCGCATCCGCCCTGACGTGCGAAAACAAGCAGAGGCCCCGGTCGCGCCCTCATCGGCGCGGCCGGGGCAGAAGCCTGTGGCGGCTACTTGGCGGGTGGGATGAAGGGCTGGTTGATGGTGGTGAAGTATTGGACTGCGGCGGCGATGGCTACTGGGGCGGTGACCAGGATCATGCCGGCTACGGCGCCTAGGGCGCCCATGGCGGCGGCGCCGGCTAGGCAGCCGACGACTGCGCCGGGGAGGAAGAAGAAGAGGCCGCCGATTATGCCGGTGGCGAGGGAGACGCCGGAGCCTACGGCTATGCCGCCGAGGGCGCAGCCGACGGCTGCGCCGCCGATGCCGCCGACCAGGGTGCCGATGGTGGCGCCGATGGAGATGGTGTCCTTCATGCGGTTCCAGGCCGCCTGCTCACGGTCGTAGGGGGTCTTCCACGGGGCGGTGTCTTCGAAAGGCAGGGCGACGGGCTGGTATACCGCGTGCTGCAGGTCGAATTGCGGGGTGAGGGTGGCGGTGAGGCCGCGGATTTCCGCTGCGATGGGGAAGACGAAATCGTCCACGCGGAAGGTCAGTTCGGTTCCGGCAACCACCGTGCCATCGGCGCCTTTGATTTCGAAGACGCCGTTTTCGACGTCCATGGAACCGATGTCGGTGGTGATGGTGCCCGATCGGTCGTCGGCCGACGCGGTCCAGTGGACGACTCCCGCGTCACCGGTGGTGGGCTGGGCATTTACCGATCCCGCGGTGACGGCCGTGATTGCGGCCACCAATGCGGTAACCGCAACGAGTCCACGCTTGCGCACTTGATTTACCTCGATTGAGTAGGCCTGCGGAATCAGAAGGCGTCGCAGGTTCAGTTACTTACAAGCAAACTCTAAGTCTGTTATCAGACGAGTGGCAATGCATATTTGCCATAAGTGACTGGACGCACATTTCCCTGACCCGTTGCCCGGCAAGGACTTTCGCCGTTAATCTAGGTATTCAATGAATGGCCAAATGGTTAACAATTGGCCACATCACGACAAATTGGACATCAGTTCCGTCTGCACGGCCTGCCGATCCGCGGCCTTGCCATCCAGGGTGATATCGCTCAGATCAATTGCGGCACTGCCGATTCGACCACCACTACTGCTCGCCCGCAGCAGCGATTCCCGGGCCGCCGCGATCGAGGTGCGCGCGATGGAGCCGTGCAGCACGGCGGTGTCACCGATATTCCGGATGCTGATGCCATTGGCCGCGCTGCCGCCGAGCACCGTGTCGCGGATATCGAAGGTGAGCGCGGCGGTGCTGGGCTCGTTTCCGGCCGGGGTGTAGGCGATCAGGCCGATGCCGTCGGCGCTGCAGTCGCCGAAGTCCGAGTCGGCGATGGTCAGTTCGGTGTGCGCGGCACGGCCGAAATTGGTTGTCACCACACAGGTTCCGAGGTTCGCGGGCACGACGGAGTTCAGCGCCGCGCCCGGGAAGGTGGAATGGTGGGCGTACACGTTCTTCAGCGTCAGCGACTGACGCGCACCGCCGGTGCTGAGGTTGTAGTTCTCGATCAGATCGCCGGTGACATTGTCGAAGACGCTGTTGGTCACCGTAACCCGGCTGTCGGGCGTGCCGCTGGTGGTCGCGTATTCCAGGCCGTTGGCGGAGAAATTACCGTAGCCGTTGTGGAATTGGTTGGCGTCCACGGTGATGTCCAGGTGCGCCTGCCCGAAGGGGTTGATGAAGACGCCCTCACTGTCGGCCATGACATTGGTCAGACCTGTTGCGGCCGTGGCGATATCGGTCTCGGAGTTGCCGTCGATCCGCCCGGTCAGCCGGGCCTGGTCACCGGCCTGCACGCCGATGGTGAGCACCGACAGCTTGGCGAGGCCGAGATTGATGTCGCGCAACGTATTCCGGCTCACCGCGGCGTCGATATCGCTGGTGCCGAGCGCGCGGATATCGATGCCGTCGCCGCAGGCGGTGTCGTGGACGGTATTGCCCTCGATGCGGACGGTGCCCGCCGCCGTGCGGAAGTCGGTCATGATGGCCGCCCAGCCATTGTTGAGGGTGATGAAGTCCGGCAGCGCGGGAATCGACGCGCCCAGCGGGAGGGTGGGCGGCAGTCCGAACGGCCCGATCATGAAGCCGTCGGTGCACTGCTGATTCGTGCCGGTGACGTCATTGCCCGCGATCACGGTGCCGATCGCGTCGGCGCCGTAGATGCCACCGCGGCGGGCGCCGGTGATGACCAGATTGCGAACCTCGGTGCGCGCGGCCAGGCGCACGGCGTCGCCGTCGTGGGCTCCGGTGGTGTTGGTGATCCGGGGCAGTGCGGCAACTGCCGCGCCGATGACCGCGGGTCCGTCGCCGATCAGCTTCTGGCCGGGCTTGAGCGCGATCCCGCCGTCCAGCGTCGCGGTGGAGGGCTGCACGAGAATGGTGTCGCCGTCGCGTGAGGCCGCCTCGACACGGGCGAGGGAGTCGAAAGGCGTTTCGGCGCTACCGGTTCCGCCCGCGGGCGCTCCCGCGCGGACATACCACGTGCTCGAATCCGGTTCGGCCGCAGCGAGTCCGGGGGCGTGGGCGCCGAGGGCCACCAGGACGGCCAGCAGGGTCGCGGCTCGGGTTCGGGGCTGCTTCGGGCTGGACGGCCGCAAGGTGTTCATGGTCTTTGACCATGTCAGGCCGGACTACCGGAGCCATCCGGCAAAATCCCAGGATCCGGCGGTGTCAGCTGGCCGGAAGCACAAAACCCTCTGTTCGGAGGCAGAAAGTGTCAGTCGGCCGGTGGTATATGGGTTTCCGGGCGGGTTCAGATCTCGTCGAGATCGGGGATCGGGGGCAGGACCGGTTCGGGCCACTCCTCCAGGGTTGCCACCTGCAGGTGGATGAAGGCTGCGATGCGGTGCCGGGCCGAGGACGGGAGTCGCTCGATATCGGCCGCGCTCAGGACGTGTGCGCCGAAGGAATGCTGCTGTGGCGCTTCGGGGTCAGGCGATTCTTGAACAACCTCTAGCTTTGGCCGCGATGCAGTGGCCGGAATGTCAGGTTCATCCGGGTCTGCGGCTGCGGCGGCGGTTCGCACCATGCGGTGACCATAACCCTTTGATAACACTCGCGGGAGGCGTTGGCGCACTTGTGTCTTCGGGCTGCGAATTCAGCGAAGCCATTGTATTGGCGACGGAAATATGCAGGCAGAGTCGGCCCTCGCGAAATCCGCAGTGCCCGCGCCGGAAGACTATGGTGATGGGCGTCACTCTGTCAACACTTCACGCAAAACTCCCAGAACGGACTCAAATCGGGCGGCGCGCAATGGCATACAAGTCACGCGCGGGACCGGTCGGCTTTTGTCCGGTCGGCCAGACCGCGCGCAATTGCCGGTCCAGATTCAGGCCGACCACGGTAGGCGAGACCAGGGTGCCCTCGGCCAATTCGGTGGCCACCGCCAGCGAGCTGAGCACGGCCGGGGCGACACCCTCGGCGACCGCGGTCTTGATGGCCGTGGTGGAGGACAGCTCGAGTGCGACATTCGGCTCCCAGCCCGGCATGTCGGCGCTCATGGCCCGCTCGAAGGAGTTGCGGGTGCCCGAGCCGGGCTCGCGGTAGATGAGCGGCGTGCTCGCCAGCTCGGCCGCGGCCACCTCGCGCCGCCGCGCCCAGGGATGCCCGGCGGCGACCACCACGACCAGCCGATCGCTGGCCACCACATGGCTTTCCAGGCCGCCGGGCAGCCGCGGGCTCTCGACGAAGCCGATGCCGGCCCGGCCCTCCAGCACCGCCTTCGCAACCTCCGCTGAATTGCCCGATTCCAGGGCGATGGAGGTCTCCGGCATGCGGGCCCGCAACCCGATCAGCCACTTGGGGAAGAGATATTCGGCGACGGTCTGGCTGGCCGCGACCCGCAGTCGCGAATCCCGCTGCGCGCGCAGACTGTCGATCCCGGCATCGAGGCGTTCGGCCGCGTCCACCACATCGCGCGCCCACTCCGCGATCAGTGCACCCGCCGCCGTCGGCCGCGAGCCGAGCGTGGTCCGCTCCAGCACCGGGACGCCCACCAGCTGCTCGAGGTACCGAATCCGGGAACTCGCCGACGGCTGGCTGATCCCGTGCGCCTTGGCCGCGCGCCCGAGACTGCCCAGCTCGATCACCGAGAGCAGCAGGTCGAGCGCGGCGAGGTCGGGCACCCGTGGCGACAATGGCATAGAGCGAGTCTATGCCGTGGCGGCCACCCGCTCGATGACCGGCCGCCAGGTGTCCAGGGGGTGGACGGTGAGGCCGACGATCTTGCCCGCGTCGTCGGCGCGGCGCAGGGCGATGGCGGCGGTGAAGTCGGGGTCGGATTCGAAGGCGGCGACTTCCTCGGCGGTCATCGGACCGCCCTGGGCGACCAAGGTGCGCTGACTCGAGGGCGAGAGCGCCGCGGCGTGCACCGAATCCGTGGCGGCCAGATACCGCTTGGCAACGACATGCAGTTCGACCAGGCGGGCGACCCGATCGCCGAGCAGGGTCCGCACCGCGTGACCGCCGTGGACGCCGTGGCCCGCGTCATCGCCGGGGACGAGCATGTGCCCGATGTCGTGAACCAGCCCGGCGACCTGGAGTTCCTCGTCCTCGGGGAAGTCGCGGCGCAGGATTTCGGCGCACTGCCGGTCGTGGTCGAGGATGTCGACCGGGTCGCCACTGCGGTCGGGCATGTCCCAGGCGTCTTCGCAGTCGGCCAGCAGGGTCATGAGTACGTCGACGGTGGTGACGGGCGCGGGATTCATGAGCGGCACCCTATGGCGAGGCCGACGGCGGCCACCACCGTCGATCAGAAAACATCTGGAAAATTCCATCCGGAAACTGCCGGACCCGAAGCCACCCCCGAGCCGATCGAGGGTTGGCCGGAAATCTCTGCTCGACGCAGGGCGGGAAACCTAGGCTGCAGCCATGGCAGGCAAGGCTCCCGCGACACTGGAAGCGGCTGCGGCCGGGAAGATTCCGAGCGAGTTCCGCTACTGGGAACGGCTCGCCGATCCGCGGGTGCAGTGGGCGCGGCGGGTGTGGCGCGGGGTGTTCCGGTTCGATCCGCAGCCGGACGAGGAGTTGGTGCGGGCCTTCGCGACCGCCTACTACCAGGCCGATCCGGTGGCCGAGGCGTTCGTCGACGAGGTGTATCTGGGCGAGATCGGGCCGAAGGCCGGGCGGGCCATGCTGGATCGGGCGCTGGCGCACGGGGTGGACAGCGTGGCCGACGCACCGCCGTCGCTGCGGGCGCTGTTCGCGGAGTTCGAGACCGCGCCCGACTGGCTGGACCCGGAGCTGGTCGCGCGGGGCGCGAAGGTGTTCCGTCGCTGGGGGACTTCGGTTTTCAGCTTCGCCACCACCAGCACCCTGGAGATGTACTCGGAAAGCTCCATCACCAAGCCGCTGTCGTACGCGGGCGGGTACGCCGGGGACAAGGCGCACAAGCGGCAGCTGGAGACGGTCCGGTTCTGGATCGACGTCTCCGAGCCGGGTGGGCTGGACGCGGGCGCGCGGGGACGGCAGACCGCCATGCGGGTGCGGATCATGCACGTGTTCATCCGGCGCAAGCTCATGCAGCGGCCGGAATGGGATTACGACGCCTGGGGTGTGCCGATCAGCGTCGGGGACGCCACGCTGACCCTGATGGGCGGCAGCGTGGTGCCGGGTCTGGCGCTGTGGAGCCTCGGGCATCAGACCACGGTCTCGGAAATCGAAGCGACACTGCATTTCTGGCGCTATGTCGGGCACCTGCTGGGCGTGCAGCCCGCCTGGTATCCGCGCGATTTCCAGGCGGCCGTACGGCTGATGTTCGCCGCCTTCGTCAAACGCGCCCACACGGCGGGCACGGACGGCGAGGAGCTGGTGGAGTCGTATCTGCCCGCGTTCGCGCCCAAGCCGGATACACCGTGGGCCAAGCGAATTCGCGACGAGATCAACTACCGGGTGCAGATCGGGTACACCGGGTTCTGGCTGCCGCCCGCCACCTACGCCCGGCATCGGATGCCGCGCCGGTTCCCGTGGGTGCTGCATCCGCTGGCGCAGGCGCCGGTGGTGTTCGGGGCGGAAACCCTGCGCCGCACCGTGCCCGGGCTGGACGCGGTCGCGGATCGGGTGCAGCGATACCGGCGCGAGCAGTGGTATCGCAATGAGGTCGGCGACCGGGATGCCGAATTCACCCCGGTCGAGGAGTTCCGTCATTGAGCCTCAGCGCTTCTCTACGCGGCTCTGCGGCGGGGCGATCGCGGTGTGGGAGCGCAGGTAGGACTCCAGGGCGTCGAGATCGCTGGGGCCGACCAGGGTTTCGGCGCTCTGGGTGAAGACCGTGAAGCCGTCGCCGCCTGCCGCGAGGAAGTTGTTGGTCGATACGCGGTAGGACGCCGTGGGGTTCAAGGGCTGTCCGGCGACGCGGACGCTGTCGCCGATCACCTTGTGCCCCTTGGGTGCTGAATCCGAATAGGAGTAGGTGATGCCCGCGACCGAGAGCACGGCGGGCTTGCTCACGTTGTCCCACTGCTGTTCGAGGATGTTCAGGATCTGCTGTCCGGTCAGGGCCAGGGCCACCACGGCATTGCCGAACGGCTGCACCGTGTACGCCTGCTCGTAGGTGATATTGCCGCCGGTCAAGCCAGCCCGGACGCCGCCGGGGTTCATGAATGCCGCCACCGCTTGCACATTCGCCATGGCGTCGAGCATGGAGTCGGCGATGACATCACCCAGCGGCGAGTCACCGGCCCCGGCGGGCTCGGCGGGCAGCGGGGCGGTGGAGGTGCCGATCACCCGCTGCGCGAGCGGTTTCGACTGCCCGGCAAAGAAATCCACCAGTTGCGCGGTGGCGGGGGCGGGGGTGATGTCGCGGGTGACGACACGGTTGACGGCCTTGGCGTCCACCTTGCCGTCGTGGAAGCGCAGCGTCACATCGGTGACCAGACGGCCGAAGGAGGCTGCCTGGGTGACGACCTTGCCGTCCAGGGTGCAGTTGTAGGCCTGGTGGCTGTGCGCGGTCATCATGACCGACACCGCGCCATCGGTCTTGTGCGCCAAGGCCTTCACGTTCGGGGAGATGTCGGCGCAGCCGTTGTAGTCCAGCGGTGCGCCCTTCGCCTGTTGTGCGCCGCCGTCGTGCAGCAGCGCCACCACCGTCTCCGCACCCGCAGCCTTCATCTCGGGGACGTACTTGTTGATGGCGTCGGCCTCGTCGCCGAAATGAAAGCCGCGGATGCCCTCGGGCAGCACGATGTGCTCGGTATCGGTGGTGACGGTGCCGACCACTCCGATCTTGTGGCCGCCGAGTTGCACCATGGTCCACGGGCGCAGACCGGGCGGCAGCTGGCCGTTGGCGTCGGTGACATTGGCGGCCAGATACGGGAACTTCGCGCCGGTGAACTTCTCACCCGGAGCACAGCCGTCGGCCGCGCAGCCGCCCTGCTGCAGGCGCTTCAATTCGGTGACGCCGTGGTCGAATTCGTGATTTCCGACCGCGGAGGCCACGACGCCGATGGAATTCATGAAGTCGATGGTCGGCTCGTCGTGGAAGAGGGCCGAGATGAGCGGGCTGGCCCCGATGTTGTCACCCG
Source organism: Nocardia sp. JMUB6875 (assembly GCF_041154655.1). NCBI lineage: Bacteria > Bacillati > Actinomycetota > Actinomycetes > Mycobacteriales > Nocardiaceae > Nocardia > Nocardia sp. JMUB6875. Next base: position 1,332 of record NZ_BAAFGR010000213.1, on the reverse strand, counting down.
CCGCCAGGACCGCGCTGTCGGGGTAGGCCGCCTTCAAACGCGCCAGATGCGCGGCCAGATACGCCGCTCCCCCGGCGGTGAACGTGCCCACCTTGCCATTGGAGCCGTCCGGCGGCTGCAGATTCCCGTGCAGGTCGTTGATGCCGAACAGGTGCACCTCGCCGGTCTGGGCGACGGGCAGATCGCCGGTCGAAACCAGCGGCACCGCAGTCGGACCGGCGGGCTTGCCGGTGTCCCCGCCGCCACCGCACCCCGCCACCAGTCCGATGCTCAGCACCGCCGCGCACAGCCCCAGAACACGACCCTTCATAGCCCTCGACTGTGGCAGACGTGGTCGACGCTCGCTCGACGGGCAGGTGAATTCAGTGTCCCCGGCTCACCCAGGCCACGATCTGGGCGCGATTGGTGAAGTCCAGCTTGGTGAGAATGTGCTGCACATGGTTCTGCGCGGTGCGCTCGGACAGCACCAGCGCGTTGGCGATCTCGCGATTGCTCAGCCCCTTGGCCACCAGCTCGGCCACCTCGCGTTCGCGCGGGGACAGCACCGCCCGCGCCGACGCCTCGACGAGGATCCGACGCAGGCGCTCGGTCCAGGGCGACATGCCGATCGATTCGCTCTGCGGCAGAGCGCCTTTCGCGAGTGTCAGGGCCTCCTCTGTCGCGCCCCGGGCCAGCAGCAGCTCGGCCAGTTCGCACTCCGCCTCGACGACGTAACCCTTCGCGCCATTGGCGCGGCAGATCTCCCGGGCGGCCCGCAGCTCACGTTCGGCGGTCTCCGGATCGCCGAGCGCGGCGGCGAAGTTGCCCAGCCACAGCGCCACCGGCCCGAAGTAGTGCGCGTTCCCCGCGCCGCTGACGACGTGCCGGTCACGGTAGGGCTGGAGCTGATCGACGAACCATTCGAGATCCGCGGTGATCCCGAGGGACATCGCGAGGGAGCCGCCAATGGTCAGTACAACGAGCCTGAAGAAGGGCGGGATCTCCCACTGCGGCGGCGGCCCCAGACTGCGGTAAAGCACGGCGGCCTCGTCCAATCGACCGCATTCGGACAGCGGATGCGCCGGGCCCAACGCCATGAACAGGCGGTTCCGCACCTCCCCGCGATGCGCGTCCGGCGGCACCTCGAGGGCTTCGCCCAAATGCCCGCGATGATGGCCCACATTCCCGAGCAACGAGCGGAATGCCCCGAAACCGGCCGGATGCCCCAATGTCTCGGCCAACTCCCGCGCCCGCCCCGCCACCCGCAACGCCGTATCCAGCTCCCCCCTCGCCTGCGCAACCGCAGCCTCCGCAATCAACACATGCCAAGTCGCCATCGGCCCCCCGGTATGC
>NZ_BAAFGR010000212.1:0-11245 GCF_041154655.1 Nocardia sp. JMUB6875 | reverse complement strand
CCAGCGCCCTGGCCCCCGCCTCCAGGTACGCGCGGGCTTCCTCCAGCCCGACGCCACCCGTGGGCACCAACGGAATATCCGACAGCGGCGCACGAACCGCCTTGATGTACTCCGGCCCTCCGACCGCCGCCGGAAACACCTTCACCATGCTGCTGCCCGCGGTCCACGCCCGATGAATCTCGGTAGGCGTCAACGCCCCCGAGATAACCGGCACCCCGAGCCGCCTCCCCTCGGCAATCACCTCGTCGATGACCGCAGGCGTGATCAGATACGCGGCCCCCGCCTCCACAGCGAGCGCGGCATCCTTCGCACTCAACACGGTCCCGGCCCCGACCGAATGCGCGAACCCGGCACACTCCCGTATGGCATCCAGCGCTCCGGCGGAATTGAGCGTGAATTCCACGGCGGTTATGCCGCATTCGTGCAGAACTCTGGCCACCTCAGGAAACCTGTCCGCGGTCGGCGCACGCAGGATGGCGATAACGGGAACATCGAGATTCAGCGAGTCAGTCGACCGCTGGGAGTCCTCAGCCGATTTATCGGACATCAGTGATCACCACCTTCTCGTCGGCGAACAGCGTCGCGGGCAGCCCGACCACCCCTGGCACACAGGCGAACAAGCGGCCCGCATTCGGTTCGCTAGCCGCCTCCCGCTCAGCGGCACTCGTGATCACCAGAACATCGAGATTCGGCCCGGCGAACGTGCAACTCGACACCTGAGAGGGCCCGACCTCGATCGTGGCGTAGACCTCCCCCGACGGCTCGAATGCCCGGACTTGCCCCGCACCCCACACCGCCACCCACACCCGCCCCTCGGAATCCACGGTCAACCCATCGGGCTCGCCATCCTCGAAATGAGCGAAGGGCCTTCCAGCACCGAAGGTTCCGGTTTCCAGGTCGTAGTCGAACGCATCGACGCGATGTGTCGGGCTGTCGGCGTAATAGAGCGTGCGACCATCTGGACTCCACCCGAGCCCATTGGAAATGGTGACGCCCGTACGCAGGGTGGTCAGTGTGCTGTCCGGATCGAGGCGGAAGAGCTCAGCGCTGCCGACCCCGTCCGTCGTCTCAGCCATCGTGCCCGCCAGCAACCGCCCACCCGGATCCACCTTGGCGTCATTGAAGCGCCGGGACACGCCGTCGTCCGGCAGCGGCACGGTCGCGAGGGCGACGAGATCGGCGCCGCTGCCGTTGCCGCCAGGGCCGTCGATACGGAAGATGCTGTCCCCCAGGGTCGCCAGAAGTCGACCCGAGGCGCACGGGAGGACCGCGCTGACCGGTGGGGTGAGGCTGATCGTGCCGCGGTGTAGGAGGTCGGGGGTGCCGTGGGTGAGGGTTGCGGGATCGGTTCGATCGAAGGAGCCGCCGGTCGCCGGGGTGGCGGTCAGGGTGGCGCGGTGGATTTGGCCGGCGCGGATGTCTACCCAGAGGAGTTCTCGAGTGAGGGGGTTCCAGACTGGGCCTTCGCTTAGTTGGCCGGGCGGCGGGGCGCAGACGTGTGCCTTGAGAGTTCGCATGGGGGCTCCGGGCGGCGGTTAGGTGGGGAGGCCTACGGCGCGTTCACCGCTGCGGCGTTGCTGGATGACTACGGCGGCTACGAGGAGGGAGCCCTGGGCCACGTTCTGCCAGAAAGTGTTTACGCCGACCACGTTCAGGCCGTTGTCGAGGGCGCCGAGGAGGATTACCGCGAGGAGGGTGCCTCCTACGGTGCCCTTGCCGCCTTTGAGGGCGCAACCGCCCAAGGCCGCGGCGGTGATCGCCTTGAGTTCGAGGCCTTCGCTGCCGGAGACGGGCTGGCCGGAGCCGGTGCGGGCGGTGAGGATGATGCCCGCGATGGCGGCGACCACGCCTGCCAGCATGTAGACGGCGATCAGGTATTTGTTGATGTTGATGCCGGAAAGCCGTGCGGCCGTGTCGTTTCCGCCGATGGCGTAGATATTGCGGCCGATGTCGGTGTATTTCAGCAGGACATGGACGCCCAGGGCGACCAGAGCGAGGACGACCACGGGCACCGGGAGTCCGATGATCTTGCCGCGCGCCAGGAAGATGAATACGTCATTGTCGAGGACGAAGCCTTGCGCCTTGCCGCCCGAAATCAACTGGGCCAGGCCCTTGTACGCGGCCAGGGTCGCCAGCGTCGCGATCACGGGATTGACCCGGCCGTAGACGATGATCACGCCGTTCACCAGGCCCAGCACCACCCCGACGCCGATCGCGGCGAGAATGCCGACGAAGGCGTTCCCCGAGGCCGAGGTGAACGCCATGGCGCTGATCACCGAGGCGACCCCGGCCTGCGAGCCGACCGAGATGTCCAGCGCGCCACAGATGATCACCACGGTCTGCACGACGGCGAGCAGGCCGAAAACGGTTACCGCGTCACCGATTCCGGCGATATTGCGCGGGTCGAGATACCCGTCGTTGAGCCAGGCGAAGATGGCGACGATCACCACCAGCGCGCCGATCAGGCTGAGATTGCCGGTGCCGATGGCCCGGATCACCTTGCGCGGAGTGAGCGCGGTCAGGCCGCCCAGGTAGCGGGCGAATACCGGAGGCGGAGCGGAAACCGCTGCCTCCGTGGTCAGTTCGACTCGTTGGTCGGTCATGAGATTCCTCAATGAGTCAGCGCCTAGGCGCGCTGCGCGGTCAGGTCGTCGGCCATGGCCAGGGCGAGGATCGCCTCCTCGCTGGCGTCGGCGCGGTCCAGTTCGCCGGTGACGCGGCCCTGCTGCATGACGACGATGCGATCGGCCAGGCCGAGGACTTCGGGCAGTTCCGAGGAGATCACCAGCACCGCCACCCCGGACTCGGCCAATTCCTCGATGACGTGGTAGATCTCGATCTTCGCGCCGACATCGACGCCGCGCGTCGGCTCGTCGAGGATGAGCACCGTCGGCTTGCGGGCCAGCCAGCGCGCCAGCACCACCTTCTGCTGATTGCCGCCGGAGAGCTTGCGCACCTCCTGCTCGATGGAAGGCGTTCGCACCCGCAGGGATTCGACGTATTGCAGCGCCAGCTTGCGTTCCGCGCCGCGGCGCACGAACCGCCAGCGCCGCAGCCGATCCAGCATGGCGAGCGAGATATTGTCGCGCACACCGCGATGCAGCAGCAGCGCCTGCGCCTTGCGCTCCTCGGGCGCGTAACCCATTCCGGCGCGCACCGCGTCGCGCGGCTGGCGCAGCCGCACCCGCTTGCCGTCGACCCGGACCTCGCCGGAGCGGATCGGCAGGTCGCCCGCGAGCGCGCCCGCCAGTTCGGAGCGGCCCGCGCCGACCAGTCCGGCCAGCGCCACCACCTCGCCCGCGTGCACGCGCAGACTCACGTCACGAACATCGTCGGTCGTGACGTGGTCCACTTCGAGCAGTACTCGCCCGAGCTCGGAATGCTTGCGCGCGAACACCGTCGAGAGATCGCGGCCGACCATCATACGGACGATCTCCTGATCGTCGGTGTCGGCGGTGTCGCGCACGCCGACCAGCGCGCCGTCGCGCAGCACGGCGACGCGGTCGGCCAGCTGGAAGATCTCGCGCATGCGGTGGGACACGTAGATCACCGCGAGTCCGCGATCGCGCAGCCGCCCGATCAACGCGAACAGCGATTCGGTCTCATGATCCGAGAGCGACGAGGTCGGCTCGTCGAACGCGATGACCTTGGCGTCGGTGGTCAGCGCCCGCATGATCTCCACCAGCTGCCGTTGTGCCGCAGTCAGTTTGGAACCGAGCGTGTCCGGATCCAGATCCCGGTCGAAGCCGAGCCGGACCAGATCCGCGCGCACCCGCTCCCGCAGCGCCGCCCGATCCAGCATGCGGCCCGCCCGGCGCGGCAGCGCGCCGAGGTACACGTTCTCGGCCACCGACACGTGCGGCACGATTTCCGGTTCTTGCCCGATCACCCGGATCCCCGCCGCCCGCGCATCCGCCGGGCTGGCGAATTCCAGTGCCGCACCGTCGAGTTCGATGCGACCGCCATCGGGCCGATGGTCACCGCCGAGGATCTTGATGAGCGTGGATTTCCCCGCGCCGTTCTCCCCCATCAGCGCGGTCACCATTCCGGCGGGGAAGTCCAGGCTCACTTCGCGCAGCGCGGGCACGCCCGCGAAACCCTTGGTGAGCCCGGAGACCCGCAGTCCCGTCAACTGCACGTGACGCCCGCCTGCTGCCAGTTGCTCGCGTCGACCATCTTGGTCGGGGCGAATGCCTCGGCGGGCATGGACTTTCCGTTCTTCAGGAAGTCGTACATGGTCTGCACGGCCAGCGCGCCGACGTCCTTGCCATTGATGAACAGCGCCGCCTTGAAGCCGGTCGGCTTGCCGCCGCGCCATTCCTTGCAGGCCAGGTACGCGCCGAGGCCGACGCCTAGCACATTGTCGGCCGCGTAGCCGGCGTTCTGGATGGCCGCGACACCGCCGCTGACGTTCTCGTCATTGCAGCCCATGACGATCCAGTTCTTCACCGACCGATTGCCCGCGACCGTGGCCGAGATCTTGTTCTGCGCATCCGACGGCGTGTTGTCGGTGCCGACCTCGATCACCTTCACGTCCGCGCCCGAAGCCTCCTTGAACGCCTTCTGATTCGCCTTCACCCGGTCGGTGCATACCGTGACGTCCTGCTTCCAGGCGTCGACGATGGCGGTCTCCTCCGGCTTCCAGCCCAGCTTCTTGAAGTCCTGCCCGGCGCGGGTGCCGACCTCGGTTCCCATTTGGGTGCCGCTGAATCCGACGCGCGGGACCAGATTGTCCTTGGCGCACGAGGACGGGTCCGGGCCGTTGGTGCAGACCTGGTCATCGGAGGTGAGCAGGGCCAGGCCGCCCGATTTCGCCAGCGTCGCCACCTGTGGGCCGACCGAGGGATCCGGGACGACCACGATGACGCCATTGGCCTTCTGGTTAACCGCGTTCTGCACCTCGGTGACCGCCTTGTTGGCGTCATTGCCGAGGTTGACCACCTTCAGGTCGACGCCGAGTTCCTTGGCCTTGGCCTTGGCGCCGTCGGCCTCACCGATGAAGTACTCCTGATCGCCCTGCTTCTGGGCGTAGACGAGGCTGACCGTGCCCGATTCATGCTGTGGGCCAGCATTGTTCGAGCCGGAATCCTTGCCCGACGAGCAGGCCGTCGCGGCCAGCGCGACAGCGGCTCCGCATATCAGCGCGCTGGTCCATCGGCGTCGGTGGGTCCAGGACATGAGCACTCCTAGGTGATCTGCCACACAGTAGGCATTCGGTAGTGATGCCGGTTACAGTAGGACTTCTTATAACTGTTGTAAATACTGTTGGCAGAAGTCATCTCGCGGAGCGCTCCGGTATCTTCGCGGCAACGGATGGAAGGAGTGGGCGGGGCCGTGTACCAGCTGACCGCGCGGGATATCAGGCGCCGCAACAGATTCTGCGTGCTGCAGGCGGTGTACGCGGCGGCTGGTCATACCAGTCGCCAGGAGATTGCCACAGCCACCGGGCTGTCGTTCGCGACGGTCGGCAACATGATCGCCGAGCTACTCGAGGTGGGTGTGCTCGCCGAACTCGGCTACGAGGCGGCCGGGATCGGGCGGCCGCGCGCCCAGCTCGCCATCAATCCCGAGCGTGGGCGGCTGATCGGCGTCGATATCGCCGAAACCAGCATCCACGTGGATGTTTTCGATCTGGCGATGACGGTGCTGCGGTCCAGCGAGATCCCGGTCGATCCCGCCGCGACCACGCCCGGCGACATCGTGGAACTCATCGTGCGCGGCATCGACGAGGTGATCGCGGGCGATGCCGAGAAGGTGCTGGGCATCGGCCTGAGCGTGCCCGGCCTGGTCGAGCCCGAGACCGGCAAATCGGTCTTCTCCCCGTATTGGCACTGGCACGACGTACCGCTGAAGGCCTTGCTCGAACAACGCCTCCCCCACCCGCTCTATCTGGACAATCCGCTGAAAGCCAGTACGGCGGCCCAACTCTGGTTCGGCGCGGGCCGCGACGTCGACGACCTGATCGTCGTCACCCTCCGCGCGGGCGTCGGCATCGGCGTCGTCATCGACGGCATGCTCTACCGCGGCGTCACCAACAGCGCAGGCGAATGGGGCCACACCAACCTCGTCCTGGACGGCCGCCCCTGCTCCTGCGGCCGCAACGGCTGCGTAGAGGCCTACGTCAGCGCCCCCGGCATCACCGCCACCCTCCGCGAATTCGACCCCACCAGCACACTTCTGGCAGACGACGACACCACCACCATCGCCGCCATCGCCACCGCCGCCGCCCGAGGCGACGAGGTGGCCACCGCCGTAATCGAAAAAACCGGCCACTACCTAGGCGTAGCCATAGCCAACCTGGTCAACCTCTTCAACCCCCGCCGCATGGTCTTCGGCGACCACGTAGCCCGCCAACTAGGCACTCCCCTCCTCGATTCCACCCGCCGCTCCGCCTCCCACCACGCCATGTCCGCCCCCTTCTCCGCCGTAACCCTCGAACTCGACACCCTCCCCCACAACCCCTCCAGCCTAGGCGCCGCCACCTTCGCCCTCGAAGGCTTCCTAGCCCACCGAGAAACCTTCACCTCCGTCTCCACCCGCCGAGCCCGCCGCACCGACACCCCCGCCTGAGGCGCTACTGCTGCGGCACGATCCAGCCCTTGGCGTCAACGGAGAGAACGGAATCCTTCGTCAATACGCCGTCGCCGAACTGAAGCGTGCTCGTCACGTTGGGCCATGGAACCGACTGAACGGGTTTGCCGTCCTTGACGAAAAGATAGAACTGAGTCGGCCTGTAGCCTTCCCCGTCGGACTCCGGCAGGTTCTTGAAACAGCTTGCCGTTCCCGCGTTCCTGTTCAGCTTCGCCATCGTGACATTCACACGGACCTGCACCATGCGGTCCCAATCGTCGGACCACCCCGCCGCCCGCGTGATGTCAACCGCCTGGAAGGTGCCGCTGCGCTTCGACGCCTTCTCGATTTCATCATTCAGGCGTGCGTTCGATCCCAGCACCTCAGCCTTCGCGCTGATGTCGAAGGTCGACGTACACACCGGCACCGCGACGTTGTGCCGCACTGCGCCCGAACAACCACTGAGCATTGCTATCGCCGCAACAGCGATGGAAGTCGCCATGAGGAACGACCGCATAGTCGGGCTAGTGCCCCGGCAGGGGAACGTACGTACCCGGAAGCAGTCCGGTGTCTTGTTCCGGAATTCCATTCGGTCCACCGCTCCATCCAATTTGAGGGTCGGCACCCTTCGCGCCGCCGATGACAATCGCCCTCCCCTGGTTGATTGCATCCTTGACCTTGTCCTTCAGCTCGTCGGTGGAAGCACCCTGATTCTGGTCGGCGATCTGCCGACCCAGATTATTGTTGAACAGGTCCATCGCTTCCCGGTGAGACGGCTGGCCGGGCGCACCCTCGTGGGCGGTGGCGTAGGTCTTCGCGAAGTCCTCACCGAAACGCTGACTCATCAGCGCATTCCAATATGTGTGCCGGAACGCGTCACCCTGGCCGTCATTGACGGAGTCGGGGAACAGCTCTACTGCGGTGTCCGCTGCTTGGTTCTTGATGTTGTAGAAGTCTTTCAGACCCCCGTAGCCTTCCTTGGCGAAGAGGGTGGCCAGCGTCGCCGCCTCGGTCTTGGTCATCGGCGTCGCCTTGAACGACGGATCGAAAATGAGGATGGCCTCGAGCACCGTACCGCTGGGCCAGACGACCATCTCCTGATCGTCGACCTGGTTGTTCAACAGGATATCGGCGAGCGTCTGGTCCGTCGGAATATTGGCCATGGCCAATTTCACGGTGTCGGACAGATCTTCCAGCACTCCGGCGACTTCGTTCGTCGACGCGTCCGCGACCCGAATCGCGGCCAGCGCTTCCCGGAACTTGGTCCCGATCGCGAGAATCTCGAGCTCCTTCGCCGCAACCGCCGAAATGGGGTCCCACCAATGCGATTTCGCGGTCTCCCAGTTGGATTTGCGCGACTTGACCTCGCCCTGGTCCGTATAGAACAGATCCCACTTCGATTTCTCGGTGGCGACCACCGCAACCTTGAGCTTCGCGATCTCGATCTCGAACGTCTCTACGACCGGGGAGATCTTGTCCGCCAGTTTCTTATAGAGATCGGCCGTCTTGTGCCCGTCCTTCTTGTCCGCGTCGCCCTGTTCACGCGCCTTGGTGCCGCCTTCACCGATGAAGTACTCGTCCGATCTCGCGATCTCGTTTGCGGCCGAATCCATTTCGGTCTCGATCTCCCCGCCGATCGTCTCCAGGATCTTGGCCACGCTTCGGAGATGGCTGAGGTTCCAGCCGAGCAGCACGGGAACGGTCAGTTTCGATCCCTCATCGCTCATTTCGGCATCTGCTCCGCATTGCTCTTGTCCATCGCCTCGGCGAGATTGGCGGCGGCATCGGTTTTGTCGGCCAGCTGCGTGAGCCGGGCCGCATGATATTTGGTGAGCACCTTGTCCAGCGTCTTCAGCGTCTCCTCGACGGCCACCGCGTAATCCGAATGCAGCATGCCGGTACCGTCAATGGCGCGCGCGGCATCGCGGCTGGTTCCCGCCACGGGAGTTTTCCCCGAGATAGCGGTGGCCCGATCTCGGACGTGGCCCGCGAGCTTGCGCATCTTCTCGGGATCGAATGCGACCGTCATCTGTGCTCGGCCCTCACATCGAGAAGGTGATCGAGGTCGACCGCGGTTCGTCGTCCCACTCGGGAGCAGCGGGTGCAGTTGGTCTGGGAGAAGTGATCGCCTCGTACGCCTGCCGAGCGGAGATCTCTACCTCTTCACTCGCCTTGCGATGCAGCGCCGCGATCACCCGCGCAAGATCCGCCGGATCCGCGCTCATGGCGTGGGGCGCGATCCGAATATCGGTGATCATCTTGTACGCGTCGACTTCGACGAATACGGTCCCACCATTGGACTTTGCCCGCCCCCGGACCCGCGAGATCGCTTCATCGATCCGCTCAGCCCGATCCGCGTCCTCGACCATCCCGCCCCCGAATCCTCGTCACCTCAACCCGATACGGATCACCGACCCGAACCAGCACAACCAAATCGACGGCACCAGCGTAGCCGAACTCCGATACTCGGCCTGACCCGCACACGAGCACCGATTTATGTCGGTGGCCCCCAATAGAATTGCGGTAGTTCCAGGGTTTGTTCGAGGGGGGAGCGCGGAGATGAGACGTACAGGGCGTGAAGCGGCCGGGGCGCAGTCCGACCGGGATGTCGGGTGGGTTTGCGAACAACGCGGAGATCTCGAGGGCGCCGAGCGCTCGTACCGCCGGGCAGCGGAATCGGGCCATGTCGGCGCGATGGTCGACCTCGGCGCCGTGCTTGATCTCCGCGGTGCCGTAGAAGAGGCCGCACGCTGGTTCCGCAAGGCGGCGGCCACCGGCTCCAGCGCCGCCGAAACCAATCTCGGCCACCTGGCCCGGAACCGCGGCGATCTCGTTGCGGCACAGGAGCACTACCGCAAGGCAGCCGCGGCGGGCAATGCCGGGGCCATGAACGAACTGGCCATTGCATGCGAGGACCGGAAGGCATTCGACGAAGCCGAACGCTGGTACCGCGCCGCGATCGCGGCGGGCAGCGCGCACGCGCTGCTCAATCTGGGTCTCCTCCTCGAGGACCGCGATCCCGCCGAGGCCGAACGTTTGTTCACCCGCGCGGTGGCGACCGGACGATCGGAGGCGAAGGCGAAGTCCGCACTGGCCCGCATGCTGGCCAAGCGCGGGGACCTCGCCGAGGCCCGTCAATTGTGGCTGCGGGCAGCCGAACTCGGCAATCCCGCGGCAATGCTACGCCTGGCAGAACTCGCCCATGACAACGGTGACCACACCGAATTCCTGTCCTGGATCCGCAAGTTGGACGAAGCAACCAGCTGACCTCAGACGAACAATCCGCGAACTACCGCCTGCGAAGGAATGACTGAACTTGACTGCTTTTCCACTGCCATTTCTTGCCGCTCATCGGGTGCCGGTTGCGCCGGTACGGACGTTGCGGGAGCTGGAGATGATGCGGCTCAGTGCTGAGATTCGGGCTAAGCCGCGGTGGTTCGAGAAGATGCGGGATGGGGAGATTGTCGCGAGGTGGGCTCGGGAGGCCAGCGAGCAGGGGCTGACCGAGGGGCAGATTCGGTATGTGATGGCGGAATTGGAGTATTACGCCTCGCTGCGGGATGGGGGGACGGGGATCGAGGTGTCGGGTGTAGATGGGGTGTGGCAGTCGGACAGCTTGGTCGAGGAGGAGTTGAGAGGTCGGCTGCGGGAGGCGGTTCGGGTGTTGGAGGAGGTGCCAGAGGAAGAGCGGGATTGGCATCCTGGGTCGGAGGGGCGGGTGTTGGATTTGGTGCATCCGTCGCTGTTCTGCCTTGTGCGCGGGGTCAGCGGGATCGATGACTCGACGTGGCCCAAGGCCGGCAAAGAGGATGCGCGGTATGCGCTTTCGGAGAAGTTCCAGTGGCTGCCCACCGATGTCGAGGTCGACGCAGACGGCAATGCCGCATTCCGCTCTTACGTGAACAACGTTCACCCAGAGACCCACCGCGAGCTGGAAGCCGTTCTGCCGCTGCTGTTCACCCGCGTGCTTCCGCTGTTCGAGAAGGTGCTCACCGATCTGCGCCATCCGCGTCCGTTGCGAATCACGGCCGATCCCTACTCCTGGTACGTGGACGAGCCGCAGGAGCCCACCGATGAGGACGGTGATGAGGATGAAGAAGCGGCCGAGGAGGCGTACGAGGAAGCGCTCGACGAGTGGTGGGAGAATCGCCGGCCGGTGGTCCCCGACGCCCCCGCCTTCACGCCGCCGCCCGGGCCGGATGACTCCAGCCGGGTCGACCTCCGCGGCCGATCTCTGCAGGTGATCGTCAAACTGGCCAACATCCATCTCACCCCCGATATCCCCGAATATCCGGGCGGCAGCTGGCATGTCGAGGGGATGATGAACGAGCGCATCGTGTCCACCGCGATCTACTACTGGGACAGCGACAACATCACCGACAGCCAATTGAGCTTCCGCGCGGCCATCGACGATCCCGATTACGAGCAGAACGACAGCACCGGGATGCGGGACGTCTACGGCATCTCAGACGAGGATCCGTTGAACCAGGTACTGGGTTCGGTCCGAACCTCCGAAGACCGCTGCCTCGCCTTCCCGAACATCCTCCAGCACCGCGTCTCCCCCTTCCGCCTGGCCGACCCGACGCGCCCAGGCCATCGAAAGATCCTGGCCTTCTTCCTGATCGACCCGTCGGCGAGAATCCCTTCCACCTCCGACATCCCACCCCAGCAGCCC
>NZ_BAAFGR010000211.1:0-11266 GCF_041154655.1 Nocardia sp. JMUB6875 | reverse complement strand
GGACGGTCCATCGGCGCGGGGTGGGAGGCGTGCCGATAGAGTGGTGGCCGCCGGAGCTATGCGTTTCGTGACCGGCCACGATCGCGGGGAGGAGTACTCCTCGCACAGACCTGGCGGGAACTCTCGCCTATGACGATGCCAAGGAGTGCGCAGCCGTGACCACCTCAGCCCAGCAGACCCCAGTCGCCCGCGTCCGGGTTCCGGCTGGGACTACCGCCGGGGCCGCGGTGCGCGAGGCGGATCTGCCGAGCAAGGGGCCGGGCGCGGTCATCGTGGTCCGCGACGCCGCGGGTGACCTGAAGGATCTGTCGTGGATCCCGGAGCTGGACACCGAGGTCGAGGCCGTCACCGCCGATTCCCCGGACGGGCGCAATGTGATCCGGCATTCGGCCGCGCACGTGCTCGCGCAGGCGGTGCAGCAGGAGTTCCCGGACGCCAAGCTGGGCATCGGGCCGTACATCAAGGACGGCTTCTACTACGACTTCCAGGTGGAGCGGCCGTTCACGCCCGAGGATCTGACCAAGCTCGAATCCCGGATGAAGAAGATCATCAAAGGCGCGCAGCGGTTTTCGCGCCGGGTGGTCGAGGTCGAGGAGGCCCGGGTCGAGCTGGCCAAGGAGCCGTTCAAGCTGGAGCTGATCTCCGACAAGTCGGGCATCGACGATCCGGAGGTCATGGAGGTCGGCGGTAAAGAGCTGACCATCTACGACAACCTGGACCCGCGCACCGGCGAGCTGATCTGGGCCGATCTGTGCCGCGGCCCGCACCTGCCGACCACCAAGTACATTCCGGCGTTCAAGCTGACCCGGTCGTCGGCCGCCTACTGGCGTGGCGATCAGTCGCGCGAGGATCTGCAGCGCATCTACGGCACCGCGTGGGAATCCACCGAGGCGCAGGACGAGTACCTGCGCCTGCTGGAGGAGGCCGAGAAGCGCGATCACCGCAAGCTGGGCCTCGAGCTGGACCTGTTCTCGTTCCCGGACGAGCTGGGCTCGGGTCTGCCGGTGTTCCACCCCAAGGGCGGCATCGTCCGCAAGGAGCTCGAGGACTACTCGCGCCGCCGTCACATCGCCGCGGGCTACGAGTTCGTCAACACCCCGCACATCACCAAGGGCCACCTGTTCGAGGTCTCCGGCCACCTGGACTGGTACCGCGACGGCATGTTCCCGGCCATGCACCTCGACGCCGAACTCAATGAGGACGGCTCGGTGCGCAAGCCCGGCCAGGACTACTACGTCAAGCCGATGAACTGCCCGATGCACAACCTGATCTTCCGGTCGCGCGGGCGCTCCTACCGCGAACTGCCGTTGCGCATGTTCGAATTCGGGTCGGTGTACCGCTACGAGAAGTCCGGCGTCGTGCACGGCCTGACCCGCGTGCGCGGTATGACGCAGGACGACGCGCACATCTACTGCACCAAGGAGCAGATGCACGCGGAGCTCACCTCCACGCTGCAGTTCGTGCTGAGCCTGCTGCGCGACTACGGCCTCGACGACTTCTACCTCGAGCTGTCCACCAAGGACCCGAAGAAGTTCGTGGGCTCCGACGAGCTGTGGGAGGAGGCCACCGAGACGCTGCGCAAGGTGGCCACCGACTCCGGTCTGGAGCTGGTCCCGGATCCGGGCGGCGCCGCGTTCTACGGCCCGAAGATCTCGGTGCAGGCCAAGGACGCGCTGGGCCGCACCTGGCAGATGTCGACCATTCAGCTGGACTTCAACCTGCCCGAGCGGTTCGAGCTGGAGTACACCGGCTCCGACGGCGCGAAGCACCGGCCGGTCATGATCCACCGTGCGCTGTTCGGTTCCATCGAGCGGTTCTTCGGTGTGCTGACCGAGCACTACGCGGGCGCGTTCCCGGCGTGGCTGTCGCCGGTGCAGGTGGTCGGCATCCCGGTCGCCGAGGCGTTCGTCGAGCACCTCGACGGTGTCATCGAGGCATTGCGCGACAACAATATTCGCGCCGAGGTCGACCGCAGTGACGACCGCATGCAGAAGAAGATCTTCAACCAGACCGCGCAGAAGATCCCGTTCCAGCTGCTGGCCGGTGCGCGCGATGTGGAGAACAACGCGGTCAGCTTCCGCTTCCGCGACGGCACCCAGGTCAACGGCGTGCCGGTGGCCGACGCGGTCGCGACCATCACCGACTGGATTCAGCGGCGCGAGAACGCTTCTCCCACCGCGGAGGGCTTCGAGATCCGCAAAGGCGATCAATGAGTGAACCGACCGCGCCCCGGCCCGAGCAGATCACGGACACCGGGGCAGGGGACCCGGACCGCCTGCAGCGGCTGTGGACCCCGCACCGCATGTCCTACATCACCGGCGATGTCGAGGAACCCAAGACGCCCAAGAAGACCGGGCATCCCTTCACCGACATCCCCGAGATGTCGGACGAGGACGGGCTGATCATCGCGCGCGGGCAGTGGGTGTACGCGGTGCTGAACCTGTACCCGTACAACCCGGGCCACACCATGGTGGTGCCGTACCGCCGCGTCGCGAATCTCGAGGATCTGACGCCGGAGGAGAGCGCCGAGCTGATGGCGTTCACCCAGCAGGCGATTCGCGTCATGAAGCAGGTGTCGCGGCCCGAGGGGTTCAATGTCGGCCTGAATCTCGGTGGCGTTGCCGGAGGTTCACTCGCCGATCACCTGCATCAACATATCGTGCCGCGCTGGAGTGGGGACGCGAACTTCATTACCGTCGTCGGCGGAGTGAAGGTGATGCCGCAGCTGCTCAGGGAAACCCGGGCGCTGCTGGCGCGGGCATGGAAGGAAGCCGACTAGGCATGAGCCGGGAACACAGCATGAAAGGGTTGCGGGTAGCGTGCTGAGTTTCTTCGGTCGCGAGACGTTCGCCAAAGCGACTGCGCCGCTGGGCAAGGCGCTGGTGAGCACCGGGCTGACCCCCGATGCGATGACGTTGATCGGCACCACCGCCTCGATCGCCGCGGCGGTGACGCTGTTCCCGACCGGTCACCTGTTCTGGGGAACCATGGTGATCTGGCTGTTCGTCATGTTCGACATGCTCGACGGGGCCATGGCGCGGGCGCGCGGCGGCGGCACGAAATACGGTGCGGTGCTGGACGCCAGCTGCGACCGGGTCGCCGACGGCGCGATCTTCGCGGGCCTGGCCTGGTGGTCGGTGTACCACGAGGGATCCAAGCACCTGTTCGTGGCGACCCTGGTGGTCCTGGTGACCTCGCAGGTCATCTCCTACGTCAAGGCGCGAGCCGAGGCGTCGGGGCTGTCGGCCGACGGCGGGCTCATCGAGCGGCCGGACCGGTTGATCATCGTGCTGGTCGGCGCCGGATTCACCGGTATCGGCGGGTACTACGGCATCGAGTGGCTGTCGTACGCGGTGTACGCCGCCATGTACATCCTCGCGGTGCTGAGCATCATCACCGTCTTCCAGCGGGTGCTGGCCGTGCGCAATTCGCCCGGCGCCCGCGACATTCTCGCCCCCAAGGCGAAGGCTCCGGAGGAACCGCAGCGGTGACCACCGATTTCACGTCCGCGTTGACCGATAAGGCGTACGCGGCCGGTTGGCGTGTCGTGCGCGGGCTACCCGAAGGCATGGCACGCAAGGGATTCGACGCCGGGGGCACTTTCGCCGCCCGGCGCGCGAACAAGAAGGCACACCGCGGACAGCCGAACATGTTGCGGCGCAACCTCGCCCACGTGCTCGGCACGACCCCGGACGCGGTGCCGGACAGCCTGATCGAGGCCGCCATGCGCTCGTACGCGCGGTATTGGCGCGAGGCGTTCCGGCTGCCGTCGATGGATCACGAGGCGCTGGGCCGCAATCTGCGCGTCGAGGGCATCGAGCATCTCGACGCGGCGCTCGAGCGCGGCAAGGGTGTGCTGCTGGTGCTGCCGCACTCGGGCAACTGGGATATGGCCGGGGTCTGGCTGGTGCAGAACTACGGTCAGTTCTCCACGGTCGCCGAGCGTTTGAAGCCGGAGTCGCTGTTCGAGCGGTTCGTCGAATACCGCGAGAGCCTCGGGTTCGAGGTGTTCCCGCTGACCGGCGGCGAGCAGCCGCCATTTCCGCAGCTCGCGGATCGGTTGCGGCAGAACAAGGTCGTATGCCTGATGGGGGAGCGCGACCTCACCGGCAAGGGCGTGCCCGTCACCATGTTCGGCGGGCGCACCTGGCTGCCCGCCGGGGCCGCCAAACTGGCCGCCGAAACCGGGGCGGCGCTGCTGCCCGTGCACTGCTGGTTCACCACCGACGCGGACGGTCGGGAAGACTGGGGTATGGCGGTTTTCCCGGCCCTCGATCTCTCCCAGGGCATCGCGCCCGCGACCCAGGCGCTCGCCGATGTCTTCGCCGCGAACATCGCCGCCCATCCCGCCGACTGGCACATGTTGCAGCCCATGTGGGAAAGTGACTTGTCGCAGGCCAGATTGGACCGCATCGCGGCGGCGCAGCAGGCACTGGGGAATGACGCGCGAGGTGCGCAGAGCTCCCGGGAACCGGTGGGAGACACCGGCACCGAGGGCTCACGGGGAACAGGGGCGCTATGAGAATCGGCATGGTCTGCCCGTACTCCTTCGATGTGCCGGGCGGAGTGCAAGCGCATGTCGTGGAATTGGCGCAGGTGCTCATCGAGCGCGGGCACAAGGTGAGCGTGCTCGCGCCCGCCGCCGATAACACGCCGCTGCCGGATTTCGTGGTGTCGGCGGGTAAGGCCGTGGCGATTCCCTACAACGGGTCGGTCGCGCGACTGTCGTTCGGGCCCACCGCCTATACGCGGATCCGGCGCTGGATCGCCGAGAACGATTTCGACGTGCTGCACATCCACGAGCCGAACGCGCCGAGTCTGTCCATGCTGGCGTTGAAGATCGCGGAGGGGCCGATCGTGGCCACCTTCCACACCTCGACCACGAAGTCCTTGGTGCTCAGCACTTTTCAGGGTGTGCTGCGGCCGTATCACGAGAAGATCAGCGGCCGGATCGCGGTGAGTGAGCTGGCGCGGCGCTGGCAGGTGGAGGCGCTGGGCGGGGACGCCGTCGAGATTCCCAATGGCGTGGACGTGCCCGCGTTCGCGCACGCGCCGCTGCTGGAAGGCTATCCGCGGCAAGGGAAGTCGGTGCTGTTCCTGGGGCGGTTCGACGAGCCGCGCAAGGGCATGGAGGTGCTGCTCGGTGCGCTGCCCGCGCTGGTGCGCAAGCATCCGGATCTCGAGGTGCTGATCGTCGGGCGCGGTGACGAGGACCGGCTGCGGCGCGAGGCGGGGGAGAACGCGGGGCATCTGCGATTCCTCGGCCAGGTCAGCGATGCCGAGAAGGCGTCGGCCATGCGCAGCGCCGACGTCTACGTCGCACCCAATCTCGGCGGCGAGAGCTTCGGCATCGTGCTGGTGGAGGCCATGGCCGCCGGAACCGCCGTGGTGGCCAGCGATCTCGACGCCTTCCGCCGCGTGTTGCGCGACGGCACCGCGGGCATGCTGGTCCCGGTCGGCGACGCCGATCGGCTGGCCGAGGCGATCAGCACCATGCTCACCGACGACGAGGTGCGCGAGGGCTACATCCGCACCGCCAATCAGGTTGTCGGCGAATACGATTGGCCGGTGGTGGCCGAGCAGATCCTGCGCGTCTACGAGACCGTCACCGTCGGCGACGTGCGCGTCAGGACCGCCGGATGATCACCTTCTCCGCGACCACCATCCTGGTCCTCACCCTCATCGCGGCGCTGTTCATCACCGCCGCGGTCTGGGCCTACACCACCGCCAACCGCCTCGACCGCCTGCACGTCCGCACCGATCAGGCCCGCCACGCCCTGGACGCGGCCCTGGCGCGGCGCGCCGTCGTCAGCCGCTCGGTGGCCACCACCCTGGCCGGGCTCTACGACCCGAACCTGGTCGAACAGGCCCGCCGCCTCACCGCGCTGGCCGACCGCGCCGAACGCTCCAACTGGCGCGACCGCGAAACCGTCGAAAACCAGCTCGCCGCAGCGTTGTCCGCCGTCGACATCGCCCTGCTGCCCCCGCAGCAGGTGGCCGAACTCGCCGACGCCGAGGCCCGGGTCCTGATCGCCCGCCGCTTCCACAACGACGCCGTCCGCGACACCCTCGCCCTGCGCACCCGCCGCCTGGTCCGCCTGGTCCACCTGGCCGGTACCGCCCCCCTTCCCACCTACTTCGAAATCGCCGAACGCGTAACCGCCGCCGCCTCAACAGGTCTCGAAGTGGACACCGTCCGCACCTCCGCCCGAGTGGTCCTGCTGGACGAGAACGACCGAGTCCTCCTCCTCCAGGGCGTCGACCCCAAGGTCCCCGACGTCCCCTTCTGGTTCACCATCGGCGGCGGCGTCAACCCCGGCGAAACGTTGCGCGAGGCGGCAATCCGCGAACTCTACGAAGAGACCGGCCACGCCGCCGACTCCTCTTCCCTCCGCGGCCCGTTGTGGCGCCGAGTAGCGGTCTTCCCCTTCAACGGCGAACTGATCCGCTCCGAAGAACTCTTCTTCGCCCTCCGCACCAAGTCCTTCGACCCGGTACCCGCCAACCTCGACTACGTCGAACGCCGCTCCATCATCGGCAACAAATGGTGCACCCCCACCGACATCGCCCACCTGGACCACTCCGGCGAAACCGTCTACCCCTACCACCTGGACCAACTCCTCCCCGAAGCCCTCGCCGCCGCCGACTCCGACACCGACCCCGAAGTCCGCTCCATCCGTTGAGGATTCCGTCGCGCCGGAAAATCACGGGAGTTCGGCACGATCGGTGATTAGGGTCGATCCGTTGGGGATCGATGAGTGGAGGATGACCTATGACGGGGCCGACGGTCGCGGGTGTGGGAATCGGCGATGATCGGTACGACGAATTGCTCGCCGGTGTTCGGCGGCGATTCGAGGAGGTCGGCGCGGGCGCGGAGCTGTTCCGGGTGCGGACCGCCGGGCTGTACGACCAATTCCTGGCGGCGTTGAGTCCGGAGCTGGCGGCCGGGAACGCCTGCGCCGCCTGCCGGAAATTCGTAGACCGGTACGGCGGGCTGGTGGTGGTCGGCGCGGACGGGCGGACCTCCTCGGCGGTGTGGTCGGCCGCGGCGGCGCCGCCGGGGTACGAGAAGGCGGTCGCGGCCTTGGCCGCCACGGTCGAAAGCGCCGCCATCGCTTCGGTTTTCCGCTCCGACGCCACGGAATGGGGATCGGCCGAGAAGGGTTCGTGGACGCATCTGGCGTTGACGCCGCCCGCGGAGCAGGTGCATCGGCCGACGGCGCTGGCCACCACCTCGCAGTATGTCGCGGCGCGCAATGCCGATCGGGAGACTCTGGACCGGGCGCTGCGCGAGTTTCCGCACGAGGTCGTCAAGCGCGCGGTGTCGCTGTTGCGAACCGAGCAGCTCTATCGTTCCGACGCCATCCTCGGCGCGGGCAGCTGGCTGCTGGATCTGCACCAGCGGATCGACGCGGTGCCCGGACGCGGTGAGCAGGCGCAGCGCAAGCGCGACAACCTCGTCTGGGTCGCCGCCGCGACCGCACCGGCCGGTTTCTGCCACGTCAAGAGCGGCATGATCGGCACCCTGCTCACCGACCTCGCCGACGGCCTGCCCTTCGACTCGGTCAAGCGCCGCTTCGCCGAGAAGATGCACCCCCTGCAGTACCGCCGCCCGACCGCGGCTCCCACCGCGGCCATGATCGCCCGCGCCGAGCAGGTGATCGCCGAGCTGCGGGCCGCCGGCGCACTCGAGCGCCGCTTCGCGACCCTGGCCGACCTCCGCCCGATGTGGACCCCGCGCGCGCCCGAGCCGCGATCCTCCGGCGGCGTCTTCGCCCACCTGGTCCCCGCCGACAAGCCCGGCCGCACCGCCGATTCCGGCGCCTCCCCGGTGGTCATGACCTGGGAGAAATTCCGCCGCACCGTCCTGCCCCACGCCGACCGCATCGAATACCACGTCCCCACCCGATCCACCGGCTACGGCGGCATGATCACCGCGGCCGATCCGGACGCGCCTCCGATCATCCAGTGGGACACCGAAACCCACCGCAACCCGGTCACCTGGTACGTCTACGTCAACGGCTCCGCGCCCGCTCGGTGGGGCCTGCGCCCCGGCGAATTCCGCGACGTCACAGCCGTTGTCGGGCACCCCGCCACCTGGTACGTCGAGGACGACCGCACCGCCCGCGAGCACAGCGTCATGTTCACCCTCGCCCGCGTCACCGACACCGGCTACACCAAGGGCGCGGGCTTCTTCCCCGAATTCCTTCGCAGCGACCTCCACGAGATCCGCAAAACCCTGGAAGCCCACACCGTCGACGCCGTAGTGGCCGACCGCGACAAGGCCGAAGCCTGCGGCCTCCTCATCTCCAAGGGCCCCATCGACCACACCTTCCGCGTAACCACCGACAACCTCCGCACCCTCTACACCCTCGACCGCTGGGACTGACGGTGAGGCGGGCCGCGTCCGGTGGGTGAGATCGCGCGTGAAATCCCCTCTCGCGGGGGTTTCGCGCGGTTACGGTGGGGCGATCAATGGTGATCTGTGGCAAGGAATTACGGCATGAAGTTGATGTATGCGTTGTGGGGAGAGGGGCTGGGGGAGCGGCTGCGCGGGGAAGAGTTGCGCAAGGAGCTCGCGGAGGCGGGGGCGGCCGCGTTGCAGGTGAATGTTCGGGATGCGGATGTCGCGGCGGCCCAGGTTCGGCATTCGACCTATGACGCGCCGATCGACGCGATCGCGAGCGTGTGGACCGAGGGCGGCCAGGTAGCGGTCACGGCGGTCTTGCAGTCCGTCGCGGCGGACGTGAACGGCTGGATCGTGGACGAGCGGCAGCCCATCGTGCCGCCGCGGGTCGAGGACGGGGTGCGCACCGAGGCGCTGGCGAATATCGCGATGCTGCGGATTCCGGAGGATCTGACTCGGGAGGAGTGGCTACATCGGTGGCACGATCTGCATACGCCGGTGGCTATCGAGACGCAGGACACGTTCGGGTATGTCCAGAACACTGTCAGCGAACCTGTCACCCCGGGTAAACGGGTGGATGCGCTTGTCGAGGAGTTGTTTCCGATGGCGGCCATGACCAGTGCTCATGCCTTCTACGGGGCGGGGGACGATGATGCGGAGCTGCAGCGCAGGGTGACCAGGATGATGGAGAGTGTGGTCAGCTTCGGGGCGCACCTGAATCTGGATCTGGTGCCTACGAGCCGATACGTCTACACGCTGGGCTGATTCATAGCCGCGGAAACTTTCCCGTGATCGAGAGCGCATTCTCCGATAGTGTCTGGGAAGGTTTGCCGCGCAATGGAATCGGCGGACCGTGTGTGGAAGGTGGAAGTTTTTCGTGTCTTACCTGCTCTATGACTTTCTGGAGCCATTGATGGGTCCGTCGGCCGCCGAGTACTGGGCGACGATCTTCGTAATCGGACCGCTGTAGTAGCGAAGCGGTAGCCCTGGGGCTGTGACGCCCGTCATCCGGTCGGAGGGCGGGCAGTCCAGTCGTGTCGGACTGGCTATGAAGTGGCCTGAACGGTGAGCCTAGAATCGGGTTGTTCGATTCCGAGCACGGTGTTCGATTTCAACCATTCGATTGGCCCACATGACCCAGGAGTTTGCCGTGACCACGCCCGACACCACCCCCACCATCGGTACCGCCCGCGTCAAGCGCGGCATGGCCGAGATGCTGAAGGGCGGTGTGATCATGGACGTCGTCACGCCGGAGCAGGCCAAGATCGCCGAGGACGCGGGCGCCGTCGCGGTCATGGCGCTCGAGCGGGTCCCGGCCGATATCCGCGCCCAGGGCGGCGTGTCCCGCATGTCGGATCCGGACATGATCGACGGCATCATCAACGCCGTCTCCATCCCGGTCATGGCCAAGGCCCGCATCGGCCACTTCGTCGAGGCGCAGATCCTGCAGTCCCTCGGTGTCGACTACATCGACGAGTCCGAGGTGCTGACCCCGGCCGACTACGCCAACCACATCGACAAGTTCGCCTTCACCGTCCCGTTCGTGTGTGGCGCCACCAACCTGGGCGAGGCCCTGCGCCGCATCACCGAGGGCGCGGCCATGATCCGCTCCAAGGGTGAGGCCGGCACCGGCGACGTCTCCAACGCCACCACCCACATGCGCACCATCCGCGCCGAGATCCGCCGCCTGACCTCGCTGTCCAAGGACGAACTGTACGTCGCGGCCAAGGAACTGCAGGCCCCCTACGAGCTGGTGTGCGAGGTCGCCGAGACCGGCAAGCTGCCCGTCGTCATGTTCACCGCCGGCGGCATCGCCACCCCCGCCGACGCCGCCATGATGATGCAGCTCGGCGCCGAGGGCGTCTTCGTCGGCTCCGGCATCTTCAAGTCCGGCAACCCGGCCGAGCGCGCCGCCGCCATCGTCAAGGCCACCACCTTCCACGACGACCCGGACGTCCTGGCCAAGGTCTCCCGCGGCCTGGGCGAGGCCATGGTCGGCATCAACGTCGAGGAGATCCCCCAGCCCCACCGCCTCGCCGAGCGCGGCTGGTAATCGGCTCAGCGGCAAACGAATACGACGAAACCGCCGGGTTCCCGCGAAGGGAACCCGGCGGTTTCGCATTCGGGATCACTTCCCGGTGATATTGCTCAGATCCGCGTTGCAGGTCACGAACGCCAGCGAGCCGGTGGCCGTGTTCTCCGCCAACACCTTGTCGCCCTGCTTGATTCGGCAGGTGATGGTCGCCGCGTCGTCGTCGGCGGCCGTGGCGGTCAGGGTGGCGAACTTGAGCAGACCGGTCAGCGTGACGCCCTTGGTCCAGGGCAGCTGGGCCGAGCTGGTGTTGCCCGATCCGGTGTCACCGGTGCTGTAGGTGACCGAGGGCTTGGCGTAGGTGCCCTCGCCGCTGCCGGTCACCTCGTAGGTGATGTCCACCGTGCGCTTGGACTCCTTGTCGACCTCGTGGGCGGCCTTGCCGACCAGCGCCGTGCACGCGGCGAACGGCAGCACGATGAACAGCAGCAGCGCGCCCACGATCCACGGCCAGATCTTGCGCTTCTTGGGCGGCGGCGCCTGCATCGGATACCCCTGCGCCGGCATGCCTTGGTATGTCATACAACCCCTTGGAACTGTGTTTCTGTGAACCGGTGCGGAACCGTATCAGCGGAATTCCGCCATGAGAACGGGCATCTCGGCGCGGGAATGGGTCGCCGAATCCGTCGTGATATCGGTCGCCGAATCCGTTGGGGTAGGCGGGTAATCGGGGATTCCGAATGAAGGTCGCGGAGTAAATGTTTCAGAACGATGGGGCGGATGCATTGGGGCGAGTGACTTTCGGCCCTAGCTGGGTTGCGGGGTGG
>NZ_BAAFGR010000210.1:0-11278 GCF_041154655.1 Nocardia sp. JMUB6875 | reverse complement strand
GTTGCATTCGGAGGCCAGGTCGGGGGTGGCGGGCCAGGAGCCGATTACGAGGCCGGCGCATTCGACACCTGCGGCGGAGAGGGCGCGGGTGGTCAGTTCCGTGTGGTTGAGGGTGCCGAGGCCGGCGGCGGTTACCAGGAGGACCGGGGCGTTCATCTTCTGGGCGAGGTCGAGGAGGGTGAAGTCGCCTATGCGGACGAGGAGGCCGCCTGCGCCCTCTACGAGGACCAGGTCGGCGTCGGCGCAGGATTCGATTCCGGCGACGGTTTCGGCCATGGTCAGCAGGGGTTGGCCAGAGCGGCGGGCGGCGGTGTCGGGGGCCAGAGGGTCGGGGTAGCGGGCCAGTTCGAGGGTGCGGGTGACTCCGCTCAGGCGGGTGATTTCCGCGAGGTCGCCGGGTTCGCCGGGGGCTACGCCGGTTTGGGCGGGTTTGCAGACGGCGACCTCGAGGCCGGCGGCGTGGGCGGTCGCGGCCAGGGCGGCAGTGACGATGGTCTTGCCGACCTCGGTTGAGGTGCCGGTGATGAACAGGAGGCGGGTCATGCCGGAATGACCTCTCGGGCTCGGGCTTCGGCGAGCACCTCGCCGAGAATGGTTGCGATGGTGACGAGTTCGGTCTCGGTGAGGTCGGCGCGGGCGGTGAGGCGCAGGCGGGAGGTGCCTTCCGGGACCGATGGCGGGCGGAAGCAGCCGACGGACAGGCCGCGGGCGCGGCAGGCTTGGGCGGCGTCGTAGGCGATCTGGGCCTCGCCGAGGACGACCGAGACGACGGCCGAATCCGGTTGGCCGACACCGGCTATGCGGGCGAGATCGGCGGCGCGGTCCAGGACGCGCTGGGCGATCTCGGGTTCGCGGCGCAGCAGGTTCAAAGCCGCGCGGGCCGCGCCGACGGCCGCCGGAGCCAGACCGGTGTCGAAGATGAACGTGCGGGCGGTGTCGATCAGGTGGGCGCGCACGCGTTCGCTGGCCAGCACCACACCGCCTTGGGCGGCAAAGGCTTTCGACAGCGTCGCGGTGATGATCAGGTCCGGTTCCCCGGCCAGCCCGCATTCGTGCACCAGCCCGCGCCCGCCCGCGCCGCGCACACCCAGCCCGTGCGCCTCGTCCACGATGAGCACGGCCCCGTTCGCGCGAGTCACCTTGTGCAACTCCGCCAATGGCGCGAGGTCCCCGTCGGCGCTGAACACCGAATCCGTCAAGACCACTGCACGTTCCTCATGGCGTCCGGACAGCAATCGATCCACCGCCGCCGGATCCCGATGCGGGGCGATCTCGACTCGCGCCCGGGACAACCGGCAGGCATCGACCAGCGACGCGTGGCTACCGGCATCCGAAACCACCAGCGTCCCACGGCCGGCCAGCGCGGTGACCGCGCCGAGGTTGGCCGCGTACCCGGAGGCGAACACCAATCCGGCTTCCGCGCCGACGAATTCGGCCAGTTCCGCCTCGAGCTGTTCGTGCTCCGCGGTGGTCCCGGTGACCAGCCGCGACCCCGTCGCCCCCGCGCCCCAGCGTCGCACCGAGGCGATGGCCCCCTCGATCACCTCCGGGTGCCGCACCAGCCCGAGATAGTCGTTGGAGGCCAGGTCGATGTCGACCGTGTCATCGGTGCGGGCGCGCAGTTCACGGCGCAGCCCGGCGTCCACGCGCTCCGCGGCGCGTGCGTCGAGCCAGCTCAAGGGATCGGCAGTCACAGCTCGGAAGCATACTTGAACGCCGTTCAGGAGACCATGGGTGTCGGCGAGCGGGGCTATGCTGGCAAGCGTAAGGAGGCTGCGCGATGCCACGATGGGCAATAGTGGTCGAGCAGACGACCGGCTTCGGCGACAGCAAGAACTGGAGTCCGAAGGTTCTGACCGAGGTGGTGGGCACCCGCGAACAAGCCCTCGCGAAGGTCCCCGACCTCGTCTCGAAATTCATTCCCGATCATCCGAGGTTGATCAGCCGCCGCACCATCCTGCGCGACGGCGACACCTTCATGTTGATCGCACGCGGGTGGTCCGACGACTACCACTGCGTCTTCCGAGTCTGGGAAGTCCTGTCTGACAGCGACAATTCAGACAAAGTGCGCGAAAAACGGGCCAACCGCTAGGGAATCCAGCATCCCGGCGGCATCCTCCGATCAGACCGCAGCAGCCGCGAGCATGGCGGTGGTGATCCGACGGACGTCCGCGGAGGTGCTGATGAACGGGGGCATGGCATAGATCAGGTTGCGAAAGGGCCGCAACCACGTCCCCGCGTCGACCGCGGCATGCGTCGCCTTGCGCATGTCCACGGGATGATCGAGCTCGATCACGCCGATCGCGCCGCGAATCCGGACCTCGGCCACACCGGGCAGATCCCGCGCCGGGGCGAGACCGGCCTTCAGCTCGTCCTCGATCCGCCGCACCTCGCCCTGCCAGTCGCGCGAGAGCAGCAGCTCGATCGAGGCCACCGCGACCGCGCAGGCGAGGGGATTGCCCATGAAGGTCGGCCCCTGCATGAGACCGCCGTGCGAGCGGCTGATGGTCTCGGCGATCTCGGACGTGCACAGCGCTGCCGCGAGCGTCATGTAGCCGCCGGTGAGCGCCTTGCCGACGCACATTACATCCGGCCGCACCCCCGCCTGCTCCGCCGCGAAAAACGTTCCGGTGCGCCCGAATCCGGTCGCGATCTCATCGAACACGAGCAGCACGTCATGCTCGTCGCAGAGTCGGCGCAGATCGGCGAGATAGCGCGGATCGTGGAACCGCATCCCGCCCGCACCCTGGACAACGGGTTCGACGATGACGGCCGCCAATTCGTGGGCGTGCTCGGCGATCACCCGCTCCAGCTCCGAGACATACCGCGGCTCATAGTCTTCCGGCGGCGCGCCGGCGAAGACCTGCGGCACCAGCACATCGGTCCACAGTGAGTGCATGCCACCCTCGGGGTCGCACACGCTCATCGGCGTGAAGGTGTCCCCGTGATAGCCGCCGCGCCAGGTCATCAGGCGATGCTTCTCCGGACGCCCCAGCGCCCGCTGATACTGCAGGCACATCTTGACGGCGACCTCCACCGACACCGACCCGGAGTCGCAGAGGAAGACCTTGTCCAGCCCCTCGGGCGTCAGCTCCACCAGCAACTGTGAAAGCCGCACGGCCGGTTCGTGGGTGAGCCCGCCGAACATGACGTGGCTCATCTTCCGAGACTGCGCCACCAGCGCCGCGTCCAGCACCGGATGCTGATACCCGTGCACCGCCGCCCACCAGGAACTCATCCCGTCCACGAGTTCCCGCCCGTCGGCGAGGGTGAGCCGGGTGCCCGATGCCGAGGCCACGATGAGCGGTTCCGTGCTGGCCGGAAACCCGCCGTAGGGATGCCACACATGTGCCGCGTCGAGTTCGGTGATCGCGTCGGGAGTCAATGCCACGGGGAGTCCTTACGAGGAGCAGGCTTGAACGCTGTTCAAGTTACCAGCTGCCGCGAGGAACTCTCAGGCGGAGGGTCCGCCGCCGATGTCGGGCTGAAGCGGGCTCACAAATTCCTAATGAGTGGTCTGTCAGCTTTGGGGCATGGATGAGTTGGCGGGGGTGGCGCATGTGCTGCGGCGCACCACGTTCGGGCCGTTCCCGGGACGGGTGGAGGCACTCGCCGGGAAAGGCGTGGGAGGGGTTGTCGATCTGGTGCTGGCCGCGGAGCCGCTGACACCCGCCGCGCCCGTGTTCGACGAGGAGGCCGACGCGGCCGTCGATGGTCCGGTGGGCCGTTGGCTGAAGGCGATGGCCGATCCGGCCGCGGGGGTGCACGAGAAGCTGGTGTGGTTCTGGCACGGGCATTTCACCTCCAGTCACGACAAGGTCGACACCTGGGATCTCATGTGGCGGCAGCACCAGGTGATCCGGCGGCACGCGCTGGGGAACTTCCGGGAACTGGCGCAGGCGATGACCGTCGACGGGGCGATGCTGCAGTGGCTGGACGGGGCGGGGTCGGTCGCGCAGGCGCCCAATGAGAATCACGGGCGGGAGCTCATGGAGTTGTTCACGCTGGGGCGCGGGAACTACACGCAGCAGGATGTGAAGGCCGCGGCGGTGGCGTTGTCGGGGTGGAGCGTCGACGAGCAGGGGGCGGTGAGCTTCGATGGGGAGTCCGGGAATCAGCGGCCCGTGGAGTTGTTGGGGCGGGGCGTGACCACGACGCGCGACGCCGTGGACGTTATATGTGATCGGCCGGAGTGCGCGCGGTTCATCGCGGCCAAGCTGCACCTGTTCCTTGTCGGTCAGGAGGCATCGGGGGAGAGGCTCACCGAGTTAGCGGACGTATTCACGCGGGCGCGGTTGGAGATTCGGCCCCTGGTGGAGGCGATCCTGCGGCATTCATCGTTCGTGTCGGCGGTGTACACGCGACCCCGGTATCCGGTCGAATGGGTAGCTGCCGCACTGGCGGTCTGCGGGATCGACAATGCGACAACGGCTTTCGAGACAACGACGACTCTCGGACAGTCGCCGTTCTATCCGCCGAACGTGGCCGGGTGGCCGCCGGGCAATCGGTGGATCGCGCCCGGTACCACCGTGGCGCGGGCCGCGCTGGCGGTAGGCGCACCCGCGCTGGGCGAGATCGCGGGTGCGAAGGACCCGGTCGAGGCCGTATTCGCCCGCGCCTCGATCTACGACCCGACTCCCGAAACCCACACCGCGGCACGCGATCTCGCCTTCGAGCTGCGCCGCGAACCCGAAAAGGCGGCCACGGCGCTGCTGGCACTGGCCATTACCGCGCCGGAATTCACGCTGGCATGAATCGGAAAGGACGAACCATGGTCTCGGTGAATCGGCGCACCGTATTGCGCGCCGGAGTCGGAGCGGGCGTGGTGGCCGCGGTCGGCGGCGTCGCCGGCTATCAGCTGCTGGGCGCGTCGGATGCGCCGCGGCGGTGGAACCCGCCCGCGCCGATCAAGGCGGCCGCGCTCGACAAGCGGCGCTTGGTCGTGATCGAAATGGCCGGGGGCAGTGATGGATTGTCGATGCTCGTGCCCTACGCCGACTCGCGATATCGCGATCTGCGACGCGGTGCGGCCATCGCGGCCGGACAGGTGCACGCCATCGATGACACCCTCGGCTTACATCCGGACCTGGAAGGTCTTGCCGCGTCGGGTGTCTCGGTGATTCCGGGCATCGGTACCGCCAAACCCGACCTCTCCCATTTCGAGATGCTGCATCGCTGGCACACCGGCGACCCCGAGGGCGCCAACCGCCCGGACACCGGATTCCTCGGCCGCCTGTGCGACCACCTCGGCGACCCGGCCGCACCCGCGGTCGGGGTGTCGCTGGGCACCGGCTCATCGCGCGCATTGGCCTGCGAACGGGTCACCACACTGTCCGTGGATCACGGAAACGACGGCCTCTTCCCGGTTTTCGACGACGAGAACCTGCGCTCCGCGTGGCTGGCGGCCCAGCGCGCCATGGCGCATCCCGATCGCACGGACCCACCCCTGTTCGCCGCCGCCCGCGCGAGCAGCGCCGCCGCCCTGCGCTTCTCGGACGTCGCGGCTACCCTCCCCGCCGCCGCCGACGGCTACCCGGACAGCGATCTGGCCATCCAATTGCGTTTGGCCGCAAGGCTGCTCGCCGACGACAACCACGGACTGCGCATCGTTCACATCCCCATGGGCGCGGACTTCGACACCCACACCGGCCA
Organism: Nocardia sp. JMUB6875; assembly: GCF_041154655.1. Lineage (NCBI taxonomy): Bacteria > Bacillati > Actinomycetota > Actinomycetes > Mycobacteriales > Nocardiaceae > Nocardia > Nocardia sp. JMUB6875. The sequence goes on along the minus strand of NZ_BAAFGR010000210.1, from coordinate 5,626 downwards.
CCCCGCCCGCTACGCACTTCTCATGCGCGAACTCGACGCCGCCCTCGCCGCCTTCCGCACCGACCTGGCCGCCCGCGGCATCGCCGACCGCGTCCTCATCGCCGCCTACAGCGAATTCGGCCGCCGCGTACCCGTCAACGACTCCGATGGCCTGGACCACGGCGCCGCCGGAACCGCCCTGCTCCTGGGCCCCACCAACCCCGGCGTCCACGGCGAAGTCCCGTCCCTGCGCCGCCTCGACGCCGACGACAACCTGCGCGCCACCGTCGACATGACCGAGTTCTACGCCACCCTCGCCGAGAGTTGGTTCGGCGTCCCGGCCTCCGAGGTCCTGCCAGGTTCCCCGCACCCGCTGCCCGGCGTGGTGGCCGCATGATCGCGGCGGTCGGCCGGGCGATCGGGCCCACCCGGACCGGGGTCGTGCTCGGATGAACGCGACTGATGCTGTAATTGCGCAGGTGAGGGTACTCGTGTGCGAGGACGACAAGAACCTGGGCGATGAGGTCGCGGCGGGACTGCGGGCGGCGGGGTTCGCCGTGGATCTGGCGCGCGACTATGCCGACGCCGATCTGAAGATCGCGGTCAACACCTATGACTGCCTGGTCGTCGACCGCGGCCTGCCCGATGGTGACGGCCTGGATCTGGTGCGCGCCCAGCGGGAGTCCGGGCAGCGCACCCCCGTCGTCATGCTGACCGCCCGCGACGCGCTCGCCGACCGCCTCGACGGTTTCGCGAACGGCGCGGACGACTACGTGGTCAAGCCCTTCGCCATGGACGAACTCGCCGCCCGGGTGCGCGCGCTGTGCCGCCGCCAGGAGCTGCCCGCCGCCACCCGCACCGTCGTCGGCACCCTCGTCGTGGATCGCCCGCGCCGCCGCGTGCACCGCGCGGGCACGCTACTCACGTTGACCCCCAAAGAATTCGGCGTCCTGGAACTGCTGGCCGCACGGGCCGGAACCGTGGTGAGCCGCGCCGAACTCATCGAATGCTGCTGGGACGAAATGGCCGAACCGGCTTCGAATGTCGTGGACGTGGTGATCGCCCAGTTGCGTCGCAAACTGGGTGACCCACCGCTCATCGACACCGTGCGCGGCGTCGGCTTCACCATCGCGCCATGAGGATTCGATGGCCGGACGGTCTGCGCGCGCTCGCGTCCCGCCTACGCGGGGGCTCGGGAACGGAGCCGACCACGCCCGGCCGCCTGCGCCGCACCCGGTGGCTGCTGACCGGACTCTTCACCGCGCTCACCGCGGTCTGCCTGATCGTGCTCGGCTCGATCGCGGCCGAGATCGACGGGCATTCCCGCGACAAGGCTCTCGACGCGGAGATCAACCGGGTGGTGACCGGGCTGGCGCGGGAGGTGTATTGGAATCCCGACGACGGCACCGTCGATCTCGAAACCGTCCGCACCGACGATGATCTGGCGGGCGGATCCAACTCCGTCGCCGTCCTCGTCCGCGATCCGCAGGGTCGTTGGCAGGAACAGTACGTGCACAAGCGATCCGAGCTGCCCGCGGCGCTGGCCGGGCTGGCGCAGCAGGCGGCCGACGAGCAGGACACGCAGTGGCACAGCCTCACCGACCGCGACGGGCACGCCGTGCGGTTGGCGGCCGCCCCGGTGTGGGACACCGAATCCTCGGTCGGCGCGGTCATTTTCGCCGGCGGCGATCCCGCGCCCGAGGCGAAGGACCATCGCCGCCTGGTGATGGCGCTCTGGGGTGGCGGGCTGGCGCTGGTCGCCCTGGCCGCCCTGGCCGGGCATCTGCTGTCCGGGGTGAGCATGCGGCCCGCGCTGCGCATGCTGGATCAGCAGGAGCGCTTCCTTTCCGACGCGTCGCACGAATTGCGCACGCCCCTGGCCACTTTGCGCCTCTACCTCGATGCCGCGCTGCGGGATCCGGCCGACACCCGGCGCGCCGTCACCGACGCGCGCTCGCTCACCGACCGCATGGGCCGCATGGTCGCCGGGCTGCTGGCCCGCACCCGCGCGGAGAGCGGTGTCGGCGAACTGGACAAGCAACGGCTGCACCTCGATCAACTCGTCGAGGGCGTGGTCGCCGAATGCGGCGGGGACATCACGCTCACCACGGAACCCACTGCGGTGCACGCGGATCCGGATCTGCTCGCGCTGGCGATCCGCAATCTGATCGACAACGCGCAGGTGCACGGCCGCCCGCCGATCGAGGTCCGGGTGGCGGCCGGGCAGGTCGTGGTGCGCGATCACGGATCCGGCCTGGACCCGGCGCTCACCGACCCCTTCCGGCGCGGCGCGATCGGGACACGCGGGCAGCACGGCATCGGCCTGTCCCTGGTGCGCTGGGTCGCGGAAATCCATTCCGGTTCCGCCACACTGACTCCCGCGCCCGGCGGCGGCACCCTGGCCACCCTCACCCTGCCGGAGGCGCCGCCGGACGCGCCGAACACCGGGTGAAGTTGTCGTGATCTTCATCACATGCGGCGTAGGGTGGCGGCGTGCCCTCCACCCATGTCGAGAAGTTCGTCGGTGCCCCGCGTCCGAATGTCTTCCGGGCGCTCCTGGATCCCCGTTCGGTGCGAACGTGGATGGTCCCCGACGGAATGACCAGCCGCATCCACGAATTCGATCCGCGCGTCGGCGGCCGCTTCCGCATCTCGCTGACCTACGACCTGCCCACCGAGGCCGGTAAGACGACCGCGCACACCGACACCTTCCACGGTGTGTTCGCCCGCGTCGTCCCGGACCGCGAGGTGGTGCAGACCGTCGAATTCGAAACCGAGGACCCGGATCTGAGTGGTGAGATGACCGTCACCTACACCCTGGCCGACGCGCCCGGCGGCACCACCGTCACCGCGCGCCACGAGAATCTGCCGCCGGGGCTGTCGCCGACCGACAACGAGGTCGGCTTCCGGATGTCGCTGGCCAAGCTCGCCGACCTCACCGAGCACGCCGCCAAGCACTGACCGCCCCCGGTCGGGAGCGCCCAGCCGCGCCCATCTCCGTATGACCCGTGCCGTATCAGGAGATGGCCACCAGGACAAGCCTGGATGAACGGCGGGAAATTCGTACTCTTGATTGGTATGGCGCTGCCGGGTTTTCCGAATCCGTCCGGTGTCGCCGCGTATGACGACCGACTGCGTCGGGAACGTCTGCGTGCGACCCGGACCGGCGCCGGGTGGGTGCGCTGGCGGCGCACCCGGGTGATGTTGATGCGGCTGAGCCTGGTTCCCCTGGTCGCCCTGGGCGTCTTCGCCGAATATCTGGGCGCGGACGTACTGCCCGAACAGGCGCGGCTGGCCGAGACCGAGCCCGCGGTGCTGCCCATCGCGGGCCCCTCGGATCCCAAAGCGAGCGACACCGCCGTCTTCGACCTGGTCGGGTTGGGCGTCCTCGACGCCAGCGATACCGCGCGGGCGCTGCCGTCGCTGTCGCGGCTCGGCTCGGTGTGGGCGGTGCGCTACGACAACACCGGTATCGACACCAAGGTCATCGCGGATCTGATCGTGAAGGTCACCGAGGCGGCCAAGGTGCCGAATGTGGTGTTGGCCGGGCACAGCATGGGCGGGGTGATCGCGCTCGAGGTCGCCAAGCACCTGCACACCGACAGCGCCGAGAAGGTGCAGGCGGTGCTGCTGGATTGCACGCCCGTGGATCTCGAGGCGGTCCGGCCCGAGAGCCGGGACCAGGGCGAGGAGATGCTGCGCTGGATGGGCTGGGTGCCCGGAGCGCGCGAGAGCCGGATCCTGCGGCTCACCGTGGAAATGTATGCGCGCCATGACCGTTTCGTGGGCGGGCCGTACCTGATCCGCGGCACCGAATTCCGGGAGACCGCGCGCGATGTGCTGCGCAACAAGATCCTCAACACCGATGCCGCCAGCAACGGGCTGATCGAGGCGCAGTTCAAGGCGATCGTGGCGGGCGGCGCGGTGGACGATCTGCGGGCGCTCGCGAAACCCGTTGCGGGCAAACCGCGTCCGGCCATCGTGTTCATCCGGCCGCACGATCCGTACCGCGATCCGATCGTGGACGTGGAGTACTCGCACCAGGTGCTGGTGGATCAGGTCGGCGGGGTGGACGGGACGCTGCTGGTGGTGACCACGCGCACCACCGGGCACGCCAATCCGATCGAGCGGCCGCAGGAGTACAACACGGTGATCGAGAATCAGGTGGTGCCGTTCGTGCGGGAGTTACAGCGGGAGCGGGCGGCGGCCGCGGCGCGCTGAATACCCTCAGCGCACGGTGTCGTCGGAGGCGGGACGAATTCCCGAGGGCGGCACCAGATTCCAGCGCTCCAGCTGGGCGCGCACCTGCTCGGCGGCATCGATGTTCAGCGGTCCGCTGGTCCACAGCGCGTACGGCAGGTTCAGGAAGCGGCCCTCGCGCACCGCGCGCAGATTCTGGATGCCGGGCTTGCCGCGCAGCAGATCCACCTTCTGCTGGAAGGTCTGCGGCGGATAGTCCACGAACACGATGGCATCCGGATCGGCCGCCGCCACCCGCTCCCACGACACCGGCGACCAGGTGTCGGAGACGTCGTCCAGGGCGTTGCGCGCCCCCGCCGCCTCCAGAATCGCCTGCGGGGCACCGAATTTGCCGCTGGACATGACGGTGTCGGAGGCGCTGTCGAAGACGAAGACGGTGGGGCGCTTCTCGGCCTTGGGCGCTGCCTGCAATGCCGAGAGCCTGCGATCGAGCTCACTGGTCACCTGTGTCGCCCGATCCTGGTGCCCCGTGATCGCACCCAGCGCGGTGAGATCGGTCCGCAATGCCGTCCACGGATCCACCACGCCCCGTTCACCATCGGGCCGACGGCAGCTCTCGGTCAGCACATACGGCGCGACCCCGGCCGCCCGCAGTGAATCCGGCGTCAGATTAGCCGACTCCGAATACCCGTAATTCCACCCCGCCACCATCACATCCGGCCGCTGAGCCAGCACCGTCTCCCGCGAAGGATAATCCGGCGCAACGGAATTCAACTTGTCGACGGCCTCCCCGTAGTGCTTGCGCAAGGTTTCCGCATCCCGCTTCAAGCTGGAAACCGCAACGGTCTGCTCCTGCGCTCCCACCGCCAGCACCATCGAGATCAGATTCCCGTCATTGACGAACATCCGCTGCGCAGGCGACGGAAACTTCTGCTCCACACCACAATTCCGCACCGCCAGATTCCCGGATGCCGCCTGCGGCGACCCACACGCGGCCAGCACACCCGCCGCCGTGACCGCGAGCACGGTTCTCATCGTCCGAGTCATCGAAACCTTGCTCAAGAGTGTCCCTTTCGTGCCGTGATCACCAGATGTGTGCCGTCGGAGTGCGGATCCGCCATCCGATGCGCCCGCACACCGAACACCGCCTCGAGCACCTCGGCCCGCAACGCCGTCACCGGCGGCTCGAGCGGATGCGCCCGCCCACCCTCGACCACCAGCACCCGATCGCAATACCGATCCGCCAACGCCAGATCGTGCAGGCTCATCACCACCGTCTGCTCCAATTCCCGAGCCAGCGCCAGCAATTCGAGCTGATGCGTGATGTCCAGATGATTGGTGGGCTCATCCAGCAACAACACCGGCGTCTCCTGCGCCAACGCCCGCGCCAGCAACGCCCGCTGCCGTTCGCCCCCGGACAGCCGCTCCACCGCCCGCCCCGCGAACC